>JAGOHT010000097.1 GCA_017996055.1 Alphaproteobacteria bacterium | reverse complement strand
CGCCTGCACCGCCAGCTGCACTTCAGATCCCGTGGCGAGCAGTGTAATCTGCCGCTCGCCGTCTGCCTCCTGCAGAACATAAGCGCCGCAAGCCGAGAGATTTTCCGGACACACCTTGCCGTCCTTGCCACGCAGCGTCGGCAGATTCTGGCGCGTCAGGCTAAGCAGGCTTGGCGCTGATTTAAGCCCCAACGCTGCCGCCCAACATTCGGCGGTTTCAATGCCGTCACACGGGCGGAAGACATATAGGTTCGGAATCGCGCGCAGGCTGGCGAGATGCTCGACCGGCTGGTGCGTCGGCCCATCTTCGCCGAGACCAATGCTGTCATGCGTCATAACATAGATGACGCGCTGATGCATCAAGGCCGAGAGACGAATGGCCGGACGGCAGTAATCGGCGAATTGCAGGAAGGTGCCGGCATAGGGGATCAGCCCGCCATGCAGCGCCATGCCGTTCATTGCCGCCGCCATGCCGTGCTCGCGTACGCCATAATGGATATAGCGTCCGCCATAATTCTGTGGCGTCAGCGATGCGAAATTCTTCACCTGGGTATTGACCGACCCAGTGAGGTCGGCGGAACCGCCAATCAGTTCCGGCACCAGCGGCAGCAGCACTTCCAGCACATCGCCGGAACATTGCCGCGTGGCTCGCGCTGGTTTCTCGCTGGCGATTTTCGCCGTGAGCGTCTGCAAAGCTGGAGCAACCGTGGCAGGCAAATCGCCGCTCAGTGCAGCGGTGAAAGCATCACGCTGCGCGTTGCTCTTGCTGCGCTGCTGCCAGGCGTCATAGGCCGCCTGATTGCGCGCGGCAAAACCACGCCAGCTGTTCAACGTCGCATCGGGCACCGTGAAAGGCGGAAAGTCCCAGTCCAGCGCCTTGCGGGTAGCAGCGGTTTCAGCCGCGCCCAGCGGCGAGCCATGCGAATCCTTGCTCCCCGCCTTGGTCGGCGCGCCGAAGCCAATGGTGGTGCGGCAGGCAATCAGGCTCGGCTTATCCGACCGCAGCGCAGCTTGCGTCGCGGTGGCAATCGCCTTTGGGTCATGGCCGTCAATCTGCTGCACCGCCCAGCCATAGGCCTTGAAACGTTCCAACGTATTATCGGTGAAAGACAAATCCGTCGAACCATCAATAGAGATTTTATTATCGTCATAATAGACGATGAGGCGATTGAGCTTGAGGTGTCCAGCGAAGGAGGCCGCCTCATGGCTGATGCCTTCCATCAAATCACCGTCGGAGACAATGACATAAGTGTGATGATCAACTAGATCAGAGCCGAAGCGCGCAGCCAGCGCCCGTTCGGCGAGCGCGAAGCCCACCGCAGTGGCAATACCCTGCCCCAGCGGGCCGGTCGTCGTTTCGATGCCGAGATCAACATCATTTTCCGGATGCCCCGGCGTCTTGCTGCCCAACTGGCGGAACTGCTTGAGATCAGCGAGCGTCATATGCTGATAGCCGGTCAGGTAATTGACGGCATAAAGTAGCATCGAGCCATGGCCGGCGGAGAGCACGAAACGGTCGCGATCCGGCCAGTGCGGGTCAAGCGGGTTAAACTTCAAAAACTGCTGATAGAGCACGGTGGCAACATCAGCCATGCCCATCGGCATCCCCGGATGGCCGGATTTGGCCTGCTCGACGGCGTCAATCGCCAGAAAGCGGATGGCGTTGGCCAGCAGCGCATGGTCAGCGGTGGCGGCAGGGCTAGGGGCGGCACTTTGGTGGGCAGGAGATGTCATCAGCAATGGCTTTCAGCAAAATGGCGTGGATTATGGGGGCAAAATGCCCGCTCGCCCCCTGCGCGTCAACTGCTTCCGCTGTCGCATCCTTCCTGTGCTTGGAAAACGACCTGTGGCGGGAGAACCACGCGACCACTTCCATTGTGGAAAAACTGCCACAGCGATTGACGGGCGCGGTAACCAGTCGTTAGGGTATTGTTAATAAGCGAATCACCGGAGGAAACTGATGCAGCGAATCCCATCCGCCTTGGCTGCGCTGGATGAGCGCCTCGACCAACTAGAAGAAACCCTGGTCGTCCGCCAGGATAATATCCGGCAACAAGTCCAGCAACAGCAGGAAGCGCTGCGCCACAGCCGGGCGCGCGAAGCCAATGCCTTGTCGCTGGCGCAAAAAATTTCCGCGCGGCTCGACCATGCCATCGCGCGGGTCGAACATGTGCTGCGTGACTAGCCCCCTGGTGAACGGAGACGACCGATGCCCAAGCTGACCGTAACACTCTATGGCCGTGATTACCAACTCGCTTGCCCCGATGGCCAGGAACGTCGGGTGCAGGAGCTGGTCAATATGGTCGAGCAGCGCATGCGCACGGTGGCCAGCAGCGTCGGCAACACCACGGAAAATAGGCTTTTCATGCTCACCTGCATGATGCTGGCCGATGAAATGCTGGAGCTGCGCGAAGCGCAAGGCGCGCGTCGCCCGGCGCAAGCCTCTGCGCCCGCCCAGGCCGCGCTCAGCCAGCAGGATGAAGAATATCTGCTGAACGCCATCAGTCACCTGCAAAATCGCCTTGACCATCTGACGGCAGCAGTTGGGAATGCTTAGTTTATAGGCACTCAGACGCCGTACGCGCTGCTCCGCAGAGCTTGAATTCTAGCAAAAAGTTGCGCTGGCGCACAATGCGCCACCACATGCCATGAAAATCTGTAAACGGATTTTCATGACTTTCGGAAAAACCCAGTATGCTGACGTTGGACAGAAGGGTGCGGTGTTATGCAGGGCGAGATAGACGAAAAAAGCGCTCGAAGCGACTGCAGATATGCTGGACGAAATCTGCACCCATCACAGCTGGTGGAAACCAATATCAAAACCTGGGAGTGAATCAGACCCCATAGCCCGCTATGAATAACTGGATATCGTTTGGCTCGTCGTCATAGCTTATAAATATCAGGGCACTACAAAGTAATGCCCTGATTGTTCGATAACGGGGGCGCCGTGGCGACGGGGAATACGGCAAGAAACCAGCGCGACCAAGCAGTTAAGCAATATTGGTTTATTTTTTTACTGCGGTTGCGCCAAGGCCGCAGACGCCCTACATTAGTTCTGGAAGGGCTGCGCGGTTCGACAGGCTACTGAAATTCCCCGCGGCCGATTACATTACCTCGGGAGCTGTCCCTGACTGGAGCCGTGGTTCCGGACATATGGCACCCACCTGCTTGTTGCAGGTCACGAGGGATAAGCGGCCACCGGCCAAGCGGCTCTTCCACTTTTGAATATAGCTGTAGCGGCTTGTAGTTTGTGCTTCTGCGCGTGTGGACGGGCAAACGGCGCTTTCACTTATAATCCATTGATTCCACAGCATTGCTGCGGCAGACTGCGCCGCCATGACAGACCATAACAACGCCGCCATTGAACTCCGCAACCGCAAGCGCCAGCTCCGGCAAAGCGCCGAACTTTTGCGGCAAAAAATCAAGCCCCAGCATCCGGATGCCGGAGCACGGGTGGTGCAGCATTTGCTGCAGGATTTGCGTAGCAAAGACCCCGCCACCTGGACAGCCGGCGCCGTGGTCAGCTCCTATCATCAGCGCGGCAGCGAGATGGACATGACTGATCTCAATGCGGCGCTGGTTGAAGCCGGTTATGACCTAGCTTTGCCGGTTGTGTTGGGGCGAGGCCATCCGCTGGCATTCCGCCGTTACCGCCCCGGCGATGACCTCACCAAAGGTGTGCTGGAAGTAATGGAACCGCTGCCGACCGCACCCATCCTGGTGCCGAAGATTTTGCTGCTCCCACTGCTAGCCTTTGACCGGCAGGGCAACCGGCTCGGCTATGGCGGCGGCTATTATGACCGCACCGTCGCGCTACTGCGGCGCGAGGCCAGCATTCTCGCGATCGGCATCGCTTTTGCTCAACAGGAATGCCCTGATATTCCAGTGGGCGGCACGGATGCGCCGCTGGACTGGATTGTTACGGAACAGGAATGTCTATATTGTGCAAATGCAACGCATTCTTAACGATTGTTAACGCTTGCCTTCTCCTTAGCTATAGAGTACTAGATCGTATCTCTTTTGCCCGGAGTCGCACCGATGTTGCGCTTACCAAAGTTAACTGACTACGCCGTGGTGTTGCTCACGCGGATGGCCAGTCTGCCGAATGATCAGGTACAGACCACCGCCGACCTTGCCGTCCGCACTGGCCTCGCCGCACCGACCGTCGCAAAAATTCTCAAGCAGTTGACTAAGCAAGGTTTGCTGACGGCACAGCGCGGCACGCATGGCGGCTATCGCCTTGCCCGCGACCCGGCGCAAATCACCGTTTCCGACATCGTCATCGCGCTCGATGGCCCCGTCGCCGTCACCGATTGCGTCAATAACCAGCATGGCCAATGCGGCGTTGAGCAGTATTGCACTATGCGCGGCCAGTGGGACACCATCAACCGCGCCATCAAGAGTGCACTCGCTGCCGTAACGCTTGCCGATATGATGCCAGCGCAGAGCGGCTTGCCGCCCCGAGTTGCTGCCGCTGAACCCACGCAAGCAGCGCTGTAGGAACCAACTTTATGGCCGTCACCGAACAAACCCGCCGCACTGTCGCGGAACTTGAAGCGCAGCATTATCCTCACGGTTTCGTCACGGCGATAGAATCCGACCGCGCGCCCGACGGGCTGAGCGAAGACACCGTGCACTTTATCTCGGCCAAGAAGAACGAGCCAGACTGGATGCTGCAGCAGCGCCTCACTGCGTTCCGGCTCTGGCAGAAAATGACGCCGCCCAACTGGGCGCTGCTGAAATTTCCACCTATCGATTATCAGGCGATTTGCTATTACGCCGCGCCGAAAGCCAAACCGAAGCTGAACAGCCTCGATGAAGTTGACCCCGAATTACTGGCAACTTACGCCAAGCTCGGCATTCCGCTCGCCGAACAGGAATTGCTGGCCGGTGTCCAGCCCCGTGTCGCGGTCGATGCAGTGTTCGACTCCGTCTCGGTCGTCACGACCTTCAAGAAACAGCTCGCCGAATATGGCGTGATTTTCTGCTCCATCAGCGAGGCGATCCGCGACCATGCCGACCTCGTGCAGAAATATCTCGGCTCCGTCGTGCCCGCGCGCGACAATTATTTCGCCGCGCTCAACGCCGCAGTCTTCAGCGATGGCTCCTTTGTTTACATCCCGCGCGGGGTCAAATGCCCGATGGAGCTTTCCACCTATTTCCGCATCAATGCCGAGAACACCGGCCAGTTCGAACGTACTCTGCTGATTGCCGATGAAGGTGCTCAAGTGTCTTATCTTGAGGGTTGCACCGCGCCGAAGCGCGACGAAAACCAGCTCCATGCCGCCGTGGTCGAACTCGTCGCGCTGACCGACGCGCAAATCAAATATTCCACCGTGCAGAACTGGTATCCCGGCGATGCCGAGGGCAAGGGCGGGATTTATAATTTCGTCACCAAGCGCGGTGACTGTCGCGGCGACCGCGCCAAAATATCCTGGACGCAGGTCGAGACCGGTTCAGCAATCACCTGGAAGTATCCCAGTTGCATTCTGCGTGGCGATGACTCGGTCGGCGAGTTTTATTCGGTGGCGGTCACCAATAATCGCCAGCAGGCCGATACCGGCACCAAGATGATTCATATGGGCAAGCGGACGCGCTCCACCATCGTCTCCAAGGGTATCAGCGCGGGCAAGGCGCAGAACACCTATCGCGGGCTGGTCAAATTTCTGCGCACGGCAGATGGCGCGCGCAACCATACGCAATGCGACAGCCTGCTCATCGGCGAAGACTGCGGCGCGCATACCGTGCCTTATATCGAGTCGCGCAACCCTTCCGCCAGCATCGAGCATGAAGCCACCACCTCGCGCATCAGTGAAGACCAGCTTTTCTATTGCCGCCAGCGCGGACTAAACGCTGAGCAGGCAACGGCGCTCATCGTCAACGGCTTCTGCAAGCAAGTTTTGCAGGAATTGCCGATGGAGTTCGCCGTCGAAGCACAAAAACTCGTCAGCATCAGCCTGGAAGGAAGCGTCGGATGACCAATCAACCCATCACTCTCCCCCTTACGGTTCAGCGCGGCGCGACCCTGCAACTCATCGTGCCGATCCTCTTGGCCGAGCCGTTTATCTTTGGCGCGCTCTTTTATTTCCTCTGGGAGTCCGGCATCGTTGACAGCCTGATTGTCATGACCGCGCTCCCAACCCTCCTAGTGGGCAGTATGGTCGCAGTCTGGGTTCTCGTGCGCTCAGCCAAGCCCGCCACTATCACCCTTGAGCGCAGCATGGTCACAGTCAAACCACTGCCCATCCCCCTGCTGTCGAGCGCTGCACCCACGACCTACCCAACGCAGTCTTTCAGCAAAATCAGCTATATCAACCCAACGGAAGAGAATGGCGGTTTCTGCCTGCTGGAGTCAAAAGACGGCGCGACGCGCAATGTGAAATTCCCACCGCCGCGCGGCTCTACGCCGCAGGAAACCGCCGAACAACTCAATCGCCTGTTAGGATTCACCTCGTGAGCAACTCCCTCATCATCCAAGATTTACACGCCACGGTCGGCAACCGCGAGATTCTCAAAGGTCTGACGCTCACCGTTCCGGCGGGAGAAGTTCATGCCATCATGGGGCCGAACGGCGCCGGAAAGAGCACACTCTCTTATGTGCTGGCCGGACGCGAGGGCTATACGGTCACCAGCGGCAGCGCCACTTGGCAAGGGCAGGATTTACTTGGGCAAGAGCCGGAAGCGCGCGCTGCTGCAGGCGTCTTCCTCGCCTTCCAATACCCGGTCGAAATTCCCGGCGTCAATAACACCACCTTCCTGCGCACCGCGCTGAATGCGCTCCGCAAAGCGCGCGGCACGCCGGAGTTAGACGCTATTCAGTTCCTCAAATTGCTGCGCGCCAAAGCGCAGGAACTTGGCATGGATGAAGCCATGCTGAAACGCGCCATCAATGTCGGCTTTTCCGGCGGCGAGAAAAAGCGCAACGAGATTTTGCAAATGGCGCTGCTGGAACCGACACTCTGCCTGCTCGACGAAACCGATAGCGGTCTCGATATCGATGCGCTGCGCGTGGTTGCGGATGGCGTCAACCGGCTGCGCGGCAAAGACCGCGCCATGCTGGTCATCACGCATTATCAGCGCCTGCTGGATTATATCAAGCCCGACCGCGTCCATGTGCTCGCCAGTGGCTGCATCGTCCGCTCCGGCGGGCCGGAGCTAGCGTTAGAACTGGAACAGAGCGGTTATGGTGCACTGGGATCGGCGGTGGCCTGATGCAGCAACAATTCGCACCCCACCGTCCCACCATCGTCTTTGACTGGAACTGCACGCTGCTCGATGACATGGCTCTGGTGCTCGATGCCACCAATGCGCTTCTCACCGCTCGCGCCAAGCCGCCCATCGACCTGCCGACCTATCAGGCGCATATCACACTGCCGCTGCATCATTTCTACCAGTCGGTCGGCTTCACTGCCGATGAACTGAGCGCACACTTCCCAGTGATTCAAGACATCTTTCACGATGCCTATGAATCCCGCGTCGATACACAGCGCTTGCGGCATGGCGCTGAATCCTTATTGACCGCCGCTACCGCCAATGACGTCAACAGCATTATCCTCAGCAATCACCTCGAAAACCCCATCCGGCAGCAGCTTGCCCGCTTGGGCATCGCACAACATTTTCCGCATGTGCTAGCCTATGCCGACCGCGCCACACAATTCAAGCATGAGAGCAAAGGGCAGCGCCTCGCCCGCTTCATGGTGGAACACGCGCTGCAACCGGAGCAGATGGTCATCATCGGCGACACGGCGGAAGAGATTCATATCGCGCGCGAACTCAAGCTAACCGGCGTCGCGCTCAGCGGTGGCTTCTACAGCGTTGAACGCTTAGCTGCGACCACGCCCGACCATCTCGTGCACGGGCTGGACGAGTTTCATGCCGTGCTGCGCCAACGCGGGTGGCTAACATGACACTCGCTACAGTGCTCCAGGAAAGTGAAACTGCGCGCGAAAGCTGGCGCTACACCTCCCTGCGCGCTTTGAAAGACATCGCTTTCTCGCCTGCCGATGACATTGCGGTGGCAGCAGACGCGTTGCCCGCACCGCTGGCCGCGGAAAACCAACGGCTGGTTTTCATAAATGGTGTTATCTCGCCCGCACTATCCACCAC
>JAGOHT010000096.1 GCA_017996055.1 Alphaproteobacteria bacterium | reverse complement strand
GTGCCGCCGCGTTATCACGACACACAACGACAATAGCCCGTGATCCCATATGCTTTTCTTCGCAGATGAGCCTGGTTACACCTTTGGATTGATAGAAGCTGAAAGCCTCGTCGGGATGCTCCAGTAGCTCTGGTCTTTTGCTGGTTTCAGTCGGCGACATCGTCGGCGGCAAATAAACGAGCCAATGCGGGTCAATGGCAAAACGGCTCATAACCTCAAGTGCGGCGATAGCGTTTTCTTCCCGAACCGTCACATTGTGATGCAGCTTGGTCGTGACGATGCGCTTGCCAATGACATCGTTGATATCCAGCACGTCGTTGCCGCCACGATCATCCTTGGCGGGGGCCAAAGGTTTAATGGGTTCGCAATAGACCCGCGCCGCTGGGACAGAAACAATTGCGCGCTCAGGATAACGCAACGCTGTCAGCTTGCCGCCAAAGACGCAGCCCGTATCAATATCGATGGTGTTGTTAATCCACTCTGGCTCCGGCACAGGAGTGTGACCATAGATGACCAACGTTTCGCCCCGGTAATCTCGCGCCCAGGGATAGCGAACTGGTAAGCCAAATTCGTCGATTTCCCCGGTGCTCTCACCGAACATGCAGAAGTCACGAATACGCGGTGAGCCGCGGCCAATATACTCGGCCTTAATGCCTGCGTGAGCGACGGCAAGCTTATTGCCGTCAAAGACATAATGGCTGCGCAGAGCATCAATAAAATGCACAACGCGCTTACTAAATTCTTCGTCCTCAACAGCCAGCTGAGTAAGGGATTCTGCCAAGCCGTGGGCGATCTTAACGTCACGGCCCTGTAATTTACGTTTGAGCTTGTCGTCATGATTGCCAATGACGCAGAAACCCGTGCCACCATCGACAACGTCCATGACGAGGCGCAAAGTCTGCGGTACCGCTGGGCCACGGTCAACTAGGTCGCCAACAAAAATCAATTTCCGCCCGTCAGGGTGCACGACGCGTGTTGGTTCCCCCGGGGCTATCGTATAGCCCAGCTTGCCGAGTAACTGTACCAGCTCATCATAACAGCCATGCACATCGCCGATGATGTCGAACGGGCCTTTTTCGTGGTTTAAATTGTTCCACAAACGCGTTCGCTCAATCGTCACGCACTCGACTTCTTCGGTCGTGGCAAGAATGGTGGTTTGGCTAATGCCTTCGCGCCGGAAATATTTCAGCGAGCGTTGCAGCTGGTTGCTTTGGTTCCAGATGACATGCTTGCCAAATTGCCGGTCAGGACGGTCAGCATTACGCGCAAAGCAAATTTCTTTGGGCAGATTAAGGACAATCGCTACCGGAATGACATGATATTCACGTGCTAGATTTATTAATTCCTTACGGGATTCAGTTTGTACGTTGGTGGCGTCAATGACGGTTAACTTCCCAGCGGCAAGCCGTTTGGCGGCGATGAAGCGCAAAACTTCAAAGGCTGCTTTGCTGCAGGCTTGATTATTCTCATCATCAGAGACAAGCCCACGGCAATAATCCGATGAGATGACTTCAGTCGGCTTGAAATGCTTGCGCGCGAACGAGGATTTGCCGCAGCCGGATGCACCGACGAGTAGTACGAGCGAGAGTTCAGGGATTTGAATGTTAGTGTTGTTCATCGATTTTCTTTTGAAACATTTTGCAAAGTGTATCGTTACGTTTCCGCTTAGCCCAATCAAGCGGGCAATTGCCATAGTGGTCGGTATGCTCTGGGTTTGCGCCTTGATTTAATAGAAAGGCCACCACATCTTCGGCTTCTTCCCGCGTTGCAACACAAAGCGGTGTCTCTCCGTCAATATTTTGCTGTTCGATGTTGGCACCGAACTTGACTAACAGGCGTGCCCCATCTTCATACCAATCCTTTGCGGAAATATGGAGTGAACCCTCCATATTCTCAGGGTCGCTTAGGTTAGGGTTTGCCCCATGCATGAGCAGAAACTCGGCATTTAATGTGTGCTCGAAGAAAATCGCGTTTCTTAGTGCTTCACCGTTGTTGGCATTCGCGTTAGCGCCAGCTTTAATCAACGTGGCGCTTAATCCGTCCTCATTCATTGCTGAAATACAAAGGGCTGTGCTGCCAAAATTATCACCTAGTTCAAGATTGGCTCCAGTGTCAATCATTGCCAGGCAGATATTTCGATGATCGTCATTGAGTTTCTTAGGCGATATGTCTGCTATGCGATGCAAAGGCGTTTGTCCGCCTGCATCGGCTAAGTTCACGTTCGCGCCAGAGCCAATGAGTTTGAGAGCAAAATCAAAATGTCCAGCTATGGATGCAATATGTAGAGCTGTTTGCCCGCCATTATCTGCTGCATCAATATGAGCCCCTTTTGTGATCAAGTATTGACCGATTTCAGGAAAGTTGTTGAGTGCGGCAATGTGCAGTGCCGTTAGCCCATTGCCGTCTCTGATGTTAATGTCGGCTCCGGCCGATAATAAGGCCTCACAATCGCGTAGAGCAACGGCCGTGGCTTTGGTGCCATTGTCTCCATCGTCTTCAGGCAAATAGGCAACTACGCAAAGAAGTGGAGTTTTTCCGAACTTATTCGTGGCGTGAATATCGGCTCCATGCGCAATAAGCCAGGGCAAGATGCTTGCTGCGTCACGGTTTGTTGACCAATGCAAGGCTGTATCGTTGCCATAGCGGTCTCTTGCGTTAATGTCCGCGCCATTGTCGAGCAGCAATTGGAGAATTTCCAAATCATTCCGGCCACAATTTACGGCCTCCAAAAATGGAGCAAAGTGATCTTCCTGCTCATAGGCGAGACTGACGCCTTGCTGCAGCAAGGCTTGCAGCATTCTGACATCGGATTTCACTAAGGCGCGGTAGAGTTTTTTTCTTAAAGTATCAGTCATTGCGAATAAAAACCCCTGCCTGCGTCGGACAGCCATGTTCCGGGTGCCGGTCGCCGATGCCGTCAAAGGTCACGCGGTAGCCGTACTGCACCGCTGCCGCGTTGGCCCAGTCCTGGAATTGTTGGCGCGTCCATTCAAAGCGATGATCCTTGTGGCGCAGACTGCCCGGCTTCATATTCTCGAACAACACGTTGTATTCCACATTCGGTGTTGTCATGAGCACGACGCCGGGGCGCGTGAATTCGAAGACGCTGCGTTTAAAACCATCCAAGCGCGGCAAATCCAGATGTTCGATAACTTCGACAATCGTCGCGGCGTCGTAGCCTGCCAAACGCTGGTCGCGGTAGGTCAGCGCTGTTTGCAGGAGGTTAATCCGTTTCAGCTGCAATTCCGACAGTCGGTCAAGTTTCAGGCGCCGTCGCGCAATTTCCAATGAACGATAAGAAACATCACAGCCCGTGATTGTTTCGAAACTGCGGTCTTCAAGTAAGTGGCGCAGCAACTTGCCTTCACCGCAGCCCAAATCAAGTACGCGTTTCGCACCATACTCTTTCAGCTGTGCAATGATCCAATCCATGCGTTGTTGATTGAGGCTGATTTTCTCTTCGAGCTTATCCTCAAGCTGTTTGGGCGCTTCGGCAGTTTCCTCAATATCTTCGCTTTCCTGTCCCTCCGTCAGGCGATCAAGCGCCTGGAGTACCAAGGGGCGCGAATGTTTGAGATAACGGCGGGTAATCAGCTCACGTTCAGGATGTTGCGCCAGCCAATCGGCACCGAATTTAAGCAGTTTCTCTAATTCATCCTGCCCGACATAGTAATGTTTGTTGTTGTCGAGCACGGGGATCAGGACATAGAGATGCACGAGGAATTCGCGCAAGGCGCATTCCCGCGTCAGTGTCACGGTAAAATAGCTGCTCTCGCCCCATTCCGGATATTGCTCGTCGAGGGGAATCTGTTCGGCCTGGATGGCATAGCCAAGGGGGCCGAACAATCGGTGCAGCAATTCCTCGCCACCCCGACAAGGTAAGGCGTGGACAGTAACGCTCAGTGGTAACGCTGTATCAACCAGTTCCGGGCGTTTTTTGCTATTCCCAGAAAAAGTAGTGCCAAAAACTTTGTTGATGGCCACGCTCATAAAGGATGAGGCGACATAAGGCCGGTCATTCACATATTGCTCAAGAGCGAAGCTATCGCCTTGGCGTCCACCTTTGCGCACCAATTTTACCGGATCAACATCAAGCAGAAGCGCCGCCGTGCAACGCTCCGCAGTAGCTTCCGTATAGAACACATGCGCCGTGCCGAAATTTATCGTCACGCTGTGCAGGTTCTCCGGATTCTTATGGAGCAGAAAGCCGATATCTGTCGCCGGTTGATGTGTGGTGGTGATGGTAAGGAGCATCCTGAGTTAACCTTTCACACACACGACCTGGCGCAGAGTATGGACGACTTCAATCAAAGCGTCCTGCGCCTTGATGACGGCGTCAATATCCTTATAGGCCATCGGCGTTTCGTCAATCACGGAGGTGTCCTTGCGGCATTCGACACCTTGCGTTGCCGCAATATGGTCTGCGACGGAGAAACGGCGTGCAGCTTCAGCTCGGCTCATTCGGCGACCTGCGCCATGCGAGCAGGAGCAGAAGCTGTCGGGGTTGCCTTTGCCGCGCACGATATAGCTGCGTGTGCCCATGCTGCCGGGAATAATGCCATATTCACCGGCACGCGCGCTCACCGCACCCTTGCGGGTCAGCCAAACATTTTCACCGAAATGCTCTTCCTGCTGCACATAGTTGTGGTGACAGTTCACCGCCATCTTGCCGAGCTGGAAGGACGGCAGACCAGACTCACGCAGCGTGAGCAGGACGCGCTCCATCATCATCTCGCGGTTGGCGCGGGCATAATCCTGCGCCCAGCTGACCGCTTCGATATAGTCATCAAAGAGCGGCTCGCCTTCACAGAAGAAAGCAAGATCGCGGTCGGGCATGTGATAGCCGAGCTCGCGGCGCAGCAGTTCCTCGCGCGCCCGATCGATGAAATAGCTGCCAATCAAGTTGCCGGTGCCACGCGAGCCGGAATGCAGCATGACCCAAACGACGTCGGACTCATCGAGACAGATTTCGATAAAGTGGTTGCCGCCACCCAGCGTACCCAACTGTTGCACCAGCTTGTCGCCGCGAATCTTCGGGTGCTTGGCCAGAATCTTTTCGAGCCGTTCGGCAAGCTTCATGTCGCGCAGGGCAGAGAGAATCCGCGCCGGGGTTTCTCGGTGATCGCCGCCGCCGCCGTTGCCCACCGGCACCTTGCGCTCAATCATGCTGCGCAAGGGGGCGAGCGTGTCCGGCAGGTCTTTGGCGCGCAGCGTCGTTTGCACCGCGGCCATTCCGCAGCCCAAGTCAACGCCGACCGCAGCCGGAATAATCGCGCCCTTGGTCGGGATGACTGAGCCAACGGTCGCACCCTTGCCCCAATGCACATCCGGCATCACCGCGACATGCGGGTAAATAAAAGGCAGAGCGGCGACGTTCAGTAATTGATTGCGTGCGGCCTCTTCCAGTTCGACACCGTCGATCCAGGCCTTGATGGGGCGCTTGTTTTCTTCTGCAATAACCTGCATTTTATTCTCGCTTCAGATTTTGTCGATTTAACGCTTGACCATTTAGTGCATATTGCACTAAATTGCAAGTGTTGGGCCGAATTGTATTGGTTATCGCATGTCACGCGGGTGTTCAGGTCTCTGACCTGACCCTTGCCGATGCAAACTGAACATGCCCAACACCGAGATAGGCCATCCGGGCCGAAGTTTGTTGGTTACCGTCTGCTAAACGGTCCCTTCGGGGACACCAATAAACATAACATGTCCGGGTGGCTATTTTTCGTAGCAGGCTGCGCCGGTTCCAGATGGGCCGTCGAAGTCGGGTTATCGTAATCTGTGGGTCGCCGGTTCGAATCCGGTCGGTGCTTCGGTGCCGTAGCTCAGTTGGGTAGAGCAACAGACCCCGCAAGGGGTGCCCGGCTTCATCCCATGTCCATCTGGACCCGGCGCAGTTTGGCGGCATTAGCCGCACCATGCGGGTCGAAGAAGTTCGTTTATCGCCACCACGCGGGCACTTTCTGATCTGGCGATCAGACACTGGCTTACCGTAGAGGGCGGCCGGTGCGCCCAGACGAGCTTCAACCCATATCCGCATGACAGCAAGAGGCGGGCCTGACGTCCGGACCTCGCAAGTATAACGCTTCTCGTTTACGGGATGTGTCGCTTTGCGTGTGCCGCAATCTGGCCTGCCTCATAACAAAGTGAGGTAAATAAAATGAGCTACAAAGCAATTCTACAGAGCGTCTTTCCCTCCAAAAGCGGACAAACGCCACAAACCGAACCCTTGCCGGGGCAGGTGCCGAACAACGCCGGGGGCTATTTTTATGCCGTTGACGATTGGACGCTGCTGGATCGTTTCCTCGTGCTCGGTACGGAAGCCGGAACCTACTATGTTTCGCCGGTGCAGTTGACCAAGGACAATGCCGCCGCCATTCAGCGCTTGCTGGTCACGGACGGTCTCAAGGTCGTGGAACGCATTGTGGCCATCAGCAAGGCTGGGCGCGCGCCTAAAAACGATGCGGCTCTGTTCGCGTTAGCTTTGGCGGCTGCTTGCGATGATCAGCCGACCCGACAAGCCGCGCTTGCGGCTTTGCCAAAAGTTGCACGCACAGGTTCGCATTTGCTTCAGTTTGCCGAATATGTGAACAGCTTGCGCGGTTGGGGTCGGGCGTTGCGCAAAGCCGTGGGCAAGTGGTTCACGGATATGCCGGTCGAGCAATTGACCTTGCAGGCGGTGAAGTATGCACAGCGTGAAGGCTGGGCCTTGCGCGACTTGCTGCGTCTAGCGCATCCGCAATGTGGCGAGGACGAAGCACGGCGCGCCGTGATCAGCTGGATTGTTCGTCCCGAACAGCCCGAAGCTATTGTTGCGGCACGGCAGCTACGCTTGATCGAAGGCAAATATCTGGCCAAAGAAGCTGCTTCGGTGGAAGCCGTTGCGGACATCGTGCGGCAATATTCCTTGCCACGTGAAGCCATTCCGACGGAGGCGCTGCAGAGCGTCGCGGTCTGGGATGCTTTGCTGGTCGATATGCCGATGACGGCGATGATCCGGAATCTTGGCAAGATGAGCCAAATTGGCTTGTTGCAGCCTTTCGGCGCGGCGTCCGACTATGTCGCGGAGCGTTTGCGTGACCGTGAACAGTTGACCAAGACGCGGATCAATCCGTTCCAGTTGCTGTTGGCGATGCGTACCTATGCCAAGGGGCGTGGTGAGCTGGGTTCGCTGACCTGGACGCCGGTTGCGCCGATCGTTGCCGCGTTGGACGAGGCTTTTGAATCCTCGTTTGCCTCGGTGACGCCGACGAACGCCCGGATTCTGGTCGGGGTTGACGTCTCGGGCTCGATGCGCGGGACGCGCTGTGCCGGATCGAGGATACTGTCTGCCGTAGAAGCGGCGGCAGCGGTTGCAACCTTCCTGGTGCGGACGGAGCCCAAGACGCATGTCATGGCGTTCGATACTGAAGCGCGGGAGTTTGCGGTCACACCGAAGCAGCGTCTGGACGATGTTGTGGCGAGCGTTGCCAAGTGGGGCGGTGGCACTGATCTGTCGCTGCCGGTGACCTATGCTCTGGAGCGCAAGCTCGAGGTCGATGCCTTCATTATCTTGACCGATAGTGAGACCTGGGCAGGGAAGCAGCATACGGTGCAGGCTTTGCATCAGTACCGTCAGCGGATCAATCCGCGGGCGAAGCTGGTCGTCATGGCCGCCGCCGCGAATGGCGGAACGATCTGCGACCCCGCTGATCCGCTGTCGTTCGGTGTCGCCGGTTTTGACGCTGCTGCTCCACAACTGGTGATGGACTTCATCAGAGAGGCGGCCTAGTCGGAGGTTTGGCTTTGCAGGAGGTTACGGGATGACTCCAGACGAGCTACGCAATATCGGCGAGGAACTGTTCGGCGCGTGGGGCTGGCAAACCAAAATTGCCAAAGCCCTACGCGTCGACGGCAGTACCGTCAGGCGTTGGATATCGGGCGCGACAGCTATTCCAGGCCCCGCCGAAGTAGCTTTGGAACTGCTCATACAAGTGAAGAAAAATGCTCATTAAGGATTTATCACCACGTTATATTGTCCAGATTAAATTTGGCTCACACCTCTACGGTACCGCTACCCCCGAATCTGATCTTGATATTAAAGCCGTTTATCTTCCCAGCGCGCGTGACATTCTGCTGCAACGCGCCGGTTCAC
>JAGOHT010000095.1 GCA_017996055.1 Alphaproteobacteria bacterium | reverse complement strand
GGTCAGCTTGGCGACAGGAATTTCGCCGACCAGCGGCATGTTAATTTTGCCAACGCTATCGACATCAAACTCACCTGAAAGCTCTTGTTCGTTAAAAACCTTGATACGCAAACGGTCGCCAGGGCCAAGCGTATAAGCCTTACTGGGTGCTGTCGCCGCTGAGGCCGCTAATGAAGCCTGCGGCTCGCGCGGATGTGACGTCTGGTTGCAGGCTGCCGTGCTCAAAAGGAGCAAAACGGCGCAGGACAAGGTGGTGAAACGCGAAGCAAACGTCATCGAGCGACTCATGGCGATAACCTGTGAAGCGTTGGAGTTTATTGGGACTAGCATAGCGAGTGGGCGAGAATTCGCAAGGGGGCAGGAAGGTTCAAGAGAAAAAAGCCGGTGCTTGAAACTTTCAGGCACCGGCTGGAGATAACTACTTATCGCTGGAGTATTACATCTGTGCGCCAAACCGCAACTGCACAACATGGCGGCCATAATTATTGGCACCTGTCGATGAGACCAAATCGCGGAAATCATACTGCAAGTCGGAATAGAAATTCCGGTTGAAGAAGTACCGCACACCTGCCCCCGCCGTATAGTTATGGTCGGTACGTTCTGGCGCACCATTAAAGTCATAGCGCGTGTAACCGCCCTTGGCTTCGAGCAGGATATTCCGCTTCAATTCATGCTGCACCGTAAGCGAACCGCCTGTGCCAACAAAACTGCGGTAACCGGTCGAGGTCGTGTCTTCCAGAGTCCGATCAAACTCGCCAACCACTGAGGTCAGGCCGGTGAGGTTCCAGAGGAAGTTACCCCCGAATTTGAATTCGCCGGTGCTGTTCTTCTGGTTGTCGCCGTTCCAGTTGGTGAAATCCTGCTTCATGTGACCGGCATAGACTTCGCCCGTCACCATACCGCCGCCAATTTCAAAGCCGGTGCCAACGACCGCATCATAGCCCTGCGAGGCATGGACAGCGTTGTCGTCAAAATCGCGCCAGTTATAGCCACCGCGCACGAAGGGCCGCCAGAAGCGCATGATTTCATAGCCCAGCTCGGCCGTGACCTGATGCACATTCTTGTTGCGGAAATTCTGGTTGGTTTCGCCCAGGCCGGTTTCAACCGGATCATAATCGAAACGGCGGAACGAATATTGCGACTTCAAGTCGAAACGACCCTGCTTGCGCAGGAAGCCGCCAAAGAAGCGGTAATAGTTGAGCGTGGTCGGCTCAACCGCTGAACCCAGTGCGTCGGTCGCGCCGCGCTCTTCGCTAAGACGCTGATAATCCGCGCCATAATCGACATAGGTGCGGTTGGCAAGGTCAAAACGCCCGGTAAGGTTCAGGATGCCGTTATGGAAGCTTTCACGTGGGTGGAAAGTGTAGAAGCCGAAATCGCCCTGCGCGCCGAAATTAAGCGCATGACGCCCCCAGTTGGAGAGCAGTTGCACACCCGGGTTCAAAATCCACACATAGTCGGACTTCGCGCCATCGCGTTGCGAGTAGATGTTGCTGTCGAACGCCGGACCGACCGTGATGGAGGGGAAGAGCTGGAATGAACCGACATCAATCGGCGTCGGGTCGAATTCCGGACGCGGGCGCTGCGCTATCGACTGGCCAGCGGTCGCACCATTGGTGCTGATCGAAGGGACACGCAGATCAATGGAGCCATCAGGCTTCACGCGACCGTTAAAAAAACCTTCCTGGCCGTAGGCTTGAGCCTCGCCGGCACCGGCAACAGCAAACGCTGCGGCGCTCACCGCCAGCAACAATCCGCGACGCAGACAAATCATGTTCATATTGACTCCAAAGACCGGGGATTAAGGACGCATAACTGAGAAACGATACTGAGAAATTGGCGAAGCTATCCGCCGGAAAGACCACAGAACCAAACTCTCACACAAACTACGGCGACGCCTTTGCGAGGCGTCGCCGCTTAAAGCTTACTTCTGCTCGACACTGACCGTCGGCTGCTGATTATTGCTGGCGCGGAACACTGTCGGGTTACGCGCAAAGTTGGTCAGACGCGGTAAGTCGCCAGATGCATTTTCGTCCTGGGCCAGTTCAACCACTTGGGCTGAATCAGCTAGCACTTCCGAGTACAGGGTTGGGTCGGTCGCGACCAGGCTTGGCTGCCCCGCGCAGTCAAGCGCGATGGACAAAATCTTGCCCGCATCATTCTTGTCGCCGCCCTTGCTGACGACCTTGTTAGTGTTCGCGACAATCGCCTTGATGTCGGCGATAAGCCCTTGCACTTCCGTCGCGCCCATGTCGGTCGAGCAGCAATTGCCTGCCTTTTCTAGCAAAATCGAAGCGCCCTTGAGGTCTTCGCCCGCGGCCGAAGCCTGCGTAAAATTCTTCGTGCAGCTATCTTGCTGCGGTGCAGCAGCCTGTGACGCCGGTGCAAATGCCAAAACCGCCGCCAACGCCACGCCACTCAGCATCAAATTCTTATGCGCCATGATGAAACCCTTCCAGAATGAAATATGTGCGCCAACTCTGCCCCAGGCCTTTAGCGCGTGGAGCCTTTATACACAATTGCTTAACCTCTGTGGAAGGCTAATTTATAGTAAATAGTTGCAGTAAGGGCACGTTACTGCGTGGTTAATCTGCACCATCGCCCATGGTGTGATTTGCGATTCAATAGATTTCAATGCTTTACCGTTTTTTGGCCATGAAAGGCAAAAAAAATGGCGGGGTTTCCCCCGCCGATTATTTCCACCCGCACACCGTTTTTTCTTAGCCCCTCAGCATTCGAATTCTAGCTATCGTGATTCTCGCAGTCTGACATCCGGTCAATCCAACCCTGGCTGGCGAAGGGCCGGTGGCCATGCGCCTCTAACCATTTGTTCTGAATGGTATAAGCCTCATATTCCTTGGCCTCGGCGCAGGCATATTTGCGCTTGGAGAAGAGCTGCGCATGGTGCACTAGCTCATGCACAAGCAGACTGATTTGCACTGGATCCTGCTCGTCCCAGGTGTAATTGTTTAGTATCACCATTCCAGGGATATACATAGCGCGGGCGTCGGCGTAGTGGACACCCTTCATTTTCATCACCAGTTGGAATTTTTCTTCGCTCGCCAAAACGGTCGGCTGGTTCGGTGCCTGATACCCGGTTTGGGTAACAACCCAGCTCATCAGATTGCCGACCAGCCTTTTATCGATTTTCGTGCCGTCCGGTACTTCGGCGCGCGCACCGCCTGCCGTCAGAACCAGGGCTAATATTGCCCCGGCTAAGAGCTTGCCACCCGTCATAATCGCACCCGTCAATATGCTTCCTTGTTATAGGTTCAGCCTAACTTTCTGTGCTTAATCCCTGCTTAATCTTGCCTAAGATTTGATGGATTGCCGTTACGCTAAACTTGTCGCAAATGCCGCCTATACGGGTCGCAGCGAAGGCCGCTGTTCGGCCAGGGGTGCAGGCCGCTATTCGGATAGACGTGCGCCGGTCAGCGGGTTAGGTTCAGGAATCATTTTTATGGAGCGAATCATGGCTGGCAGCGTCAATAAGGTTATTCTCATCGGCAATCTTGGGCGTGACCCGGAAGTACGGAGCTTTCAGAACGGAGGCAAAGTCTGCAACTTTTCCATCGCCACATCGGAAAGCTGGAAAGACAAGCAGACCGGCGAGCGCAAGGAAAACACCCAGTGGCACAATATCGTCATCAAGAACGAGAATCTGATTACTGTCGCTGAGCGCTATCTGAAAAAGGGTTCCAAGGTTTACATCGAAGGACGGCTGGAATCGCGCAAATACACCGATAAAGACGGCGCGGAGAAATACACCACGGAAGTCGTGCTGCCACCCTTCCGCGGCGAACTCACCATGCTCGATAGCGCCGGTGGCCGTGGCGACAGCAGCGCCATGCCTGCCAATGATTTTGATGGCGGCAGTGTCAGCAGCAGTGCGCCCAAGGCGGTAAGCCGGGGTGGGGCGATGCCGGAGCTGGACGACGAAGTTCCATTCTAACGCGGGATAGCGGATACAAAATTTGCTTGTCTGGGATGTGGGACGCTCATTCTGCCAGCAACGGCGGAGGAGACAGGTGGCTTATGCCTGCCATGCAAAAATGGTTATCGGAACGATATTGAGGAAAGCATCACGGACGCCGCGCCGAAGAAAAACGGATGCGCTATTCACTAGAGGGACTCTATTGGGCTTGGCTCGCCAAACAGATCTATGGTGATGTTAAATAATCAGAGCCCATCTTAGCGGCTGATCGCCTTTACTTCGCGGTTAAATGCTTGGTGCAAGAAGTCAATAATGGCGGCTTCGATCAGTATTTTTTTAAAAGAGCTTCTAACTATTTTAGCGATGCACTGCATGGTCTTGTCACGATTGGAGTCTTGTTAGGGGGACCCCTGACAAAGGAGGCTGATCAAATCATTTCTGGCAATGAAACAGCGCCTTCTGACCAAGACAAGTGCAGAGATCTTCTACAAGAGTCCCATAGCAGGAAGCCAAATCTTGACCGAGATATAGGTGCAGTCGACAATAAATTTTATACTGAGATTGATACGATCATGCTGTGTCTGCAGCGCTATGCTGAAGCGCAGAAACTCTTTGCCCGTTTCTCTGCTTCCTAGCCCGTTTTCCGCAAGGTCTTGAAAAAAGCGCTGACGCGGTGTCGCAGCTGTTCGCGGCGCACTACGCCCATATCCGTGACCCAGTTGAGCTGAATGACGCGGCGTGGTCCTTCAAAGGATTCATGGCCATGCCAGGCGTTGGGCTGGTTCTTGAATAGTAGCAGCGTCCCCTGCTCTGGCGGCACTTCGGCGAATGAGTCCGCGAGGCTGGTGTTGGAGCGCAACAGGCGCAGTCTACCACCCGGTTTTTCCCATTTGCCATTCATATACAGCAGAACTGTCACGAGCTTGGTCTTGCTATCGGTATGAATCTGGCCATCGGTCGAGCGGCAAAAACCGCGCACCGTTGTCATGGTCGGGTGGCCGCCGAGGTCCATGCCCAGCTTCTGCCCGACAAGTTCAGCGAAAGGCGCCGCCTCCAGTTCCTGCATCAGCGCGGCGAATTGCGGGCCATAGCTGAGCGTGGGCAGCGGAAAGCTGCCGGGTAAGGCCAAGGCCGGATAATCAGACTCAATCCCGGCCAGCGCTTCCGGCGTGACGAAACGCGGCACGATACAATAGGGGAATGGTTCGGTCTGCACTGGTGCGGCGCGCAAAGCATTCAAATCCAGCATCATGGCGGCAACATCCCTCGTTCTTGCAACAGCCCACGTACGCGCGTGGCCACCAGCTCCATGTCATTGAGCGGCGCATAAGTCCAGCGTTCCAACTGGCCGTTGAAGGGCCGCGTGACGCCGTCATCGCGCAGTGCCTGATGGAAGCGGTTGAACTTGGCCGACCCGCCCGGCAGCTCGATGACATGCACCGGTTTGCCGGTGCTCGCCGCTTCCGAGACCATATTCACCGAGTCGCAGGTGACCAGGAAACTGTCGGCCAGCGCCAGCATGGCATAATAGGGATTGGGCCCTGTGCCATCCCACAGATAATGCGGCACATCATGCAGCGCGGCTTGCAGGATGACCAGATTGGCCTCGCCCGTGCGGCGCGAAGGTGTGACCAGCAGGCTCGCGGGCACATCGCGCGCCAGACTGGCGAGCTGCACCGAGAGCGGAATCATCTCGCGCTCGCAGAATTGATAGACTGCATTGGTGCCGCCAATCAGCACCGCCACCCAAGGGCGCGGCAGATGCGTGAACTGCGCCTGGAATTTCGCGGCCTCGCTGGCTAGGAGCTGCGGCGACAGGCGATGGAGCCCGCCCCGCGTGGTCATGACGCGCGGTCCGCGTATATCGTCATGCCGCGGCACCACCACCAGGTCAAAACGCTCCGGATCAAGGACAGGGTCTTGAATATGGACGCAGACCGTGCGCCGCCCGCTGGCATTGCGCACACGCAACGCCGCCGGCACGCTGAGCCGCCCCGTAGTAATCAGTAAATCCGGCCAGGGCGGCTGTATCGCATCGCCCTTCCGGCTAAAAGCATAGCGTTTACCAAGGCGGAGATAGGGTGTGAGCTGCCGCCAGGGCGAGCGCAGCTTGATACGCTTCACTACCGGCGTGAGCCCCAACGCTTCGGCAAGGCCAACGCATTGATTCTCCATGCCGATTTTTCCGTCCGTGACCACCCAGCAAGAAAGTTGCTTCGGCACAGGCGATGGCGTAATTGTCTGAGGCACGTTCGGTGTCATTCCTGCAGTAATAGAGATGGTTATGAAGCGCGTCAAACTCGACCGGATTGATCTGCGAATCCTCCAAACCTTGCAGCAGGACGGGCGGATGACCAATGTAGAGCTGGCTAAGAAGGCGGGCATCTCGGCTCCGCCCTGTCTGCGCCGGGTTAAGGCCTTGGAAGATGCGGGTTTTATCAAGTCTTACCACGCCAATCTGGCTGCCGACCTGCTGGGCTATGGTGTCACCATCTTTACACAGGTGAACCTCAACAGCCACCACGAAACTGACCTCAACGCCTTCGGCGCCTTGGTGCAGACCTGGCCGATGGTGCGCGAATGTTATCTGGTGACGGGCGAAAGCTCGGCCTTCCTCAAGGTGGTGGCCGAAAGCTGGGAAAGCTATCAGAAATTTTTAACGACGACCGTAATGACCGCGCCGCGCGTGACGCAGACCAAATCCACACTCATCATCAAGACTCTTAAAAACGAATATGGCATTCCGCTTGCCGCCGAAGCGCCGGCGAAAGCTAAAGCAGGCAAACGCGGAGAGTAAAGCTTATTTCGGCTGAGCGCCTGGTGCGGCCTTCTTACCACGACGCGCCGGTTTGGCCTCGAGGAAATGCACCTGACCAATGGCGACGTGTTTGTGTTCCTTCGCCTTCAACAACCCAGCACTGACTTGCTTCGCAAGATGTTCCCATGTGGTTCCAACATCGACCGTGCGACCATCCTGCCCATACATCAAAGAGGTTTTATCGACAGTCATG
Organism: Alphaproteobacteria bacterium; assembly: GCA_017996055.1. GTDB lineage: Bacteria > Pseudomonadota > Alphaproteobacteria > UBA9219 > RFNS01 > JAGOHT01. Next base: position 1,284 of record JAGOHT010000095.1, on the reverse strand, counting down.
TAAGCAAAAGTCGCGCGATGGGGAATATTCTCTCCCGCCCAACTCCAGTTGGAATTTGCAAATCGTTCAGCAACCTTGCTCGCCGCTTTTTTCAGTCCCTCGGGCGATTTGCCTTGGAGCAGGATGACAAACTCGTCACCACCAAAGCGCGCGACCGTATCCGTATCCCGCACGGCAGCTTTCAGGGTCTGTCCAGTGTTGGCCAAGCAGGCATCCCCGCCTGGGTGCGTATACTTCGAGTTGATACCTTTGAAATCATCATAATCAATAAATAACAACCCAAGTTGCTGCTTTTCGCCACGGCTTATCTGCGCCAGCTCATGACCGAGGGTTTGGGTCAATCCGTTAAAACTGAGGGTCTGCGTTTTTGGATCAATGGTTGCCTCACGCTGCGAAGCCTGGAGCGCCCGTTGCAGCTCAGCGCGCTCAAGCGTCTTGGCTTCCAAATCTTTTAGCATATTTTGCATCAGACCCACGACTTCATGGGGCAGATCAGGATGGCGCTGAAACACCTCGCCAGCGGCGGCGCGAAAATCGGCAGGGGTCACTACTTTTGTGGTGCGCTCTTTAGCTGCGACGGGTGATTGATCGACCTTGCGCGTCTTCTTAACCATAACTTGTCCTGTGCCTAAAACTGCTGCTTCTGCATAGATGTATAGCACAGGGCTGGCGATGAAAAATTATGGAATTATTTTCATCCGCGGCTTTGGTATTAACCGTTATCTCCGGCGGGATTTCTGAGCATAGAGCCGTAAATCGGCCGATGCTAGCACGGCTTCTGGCTGCACTAGGCCATCATAGAGCGCCGCGCCGAAGCTTGCGCGGAGCGGCAACACTTTGCCCTGCCAGGTCAGGCTATGGGTGTGAAAGCTATGCTCCATGCGTGCAAGGCGTACCAGGCCGTTGGGCTCATCTATCCGCTTGAGAAGCACGGCAAATTCATCGCCTCCCAAGCGCGCGACGACATCGCTGGGTCGGACTTCGGTCTGCAGAGCGGTTGCCACCGTCTGCAGGTAGGCATCACCGGCATTATGTCCTTGAGTATCGTTGATAGCCTTGAAACCGTCGAGATCGACCATCACCAACATGCCCTGGGCTTCGGGGTTACGCGCGGCGGCGGCAAGCTCGCGCTTAAGCGCTAGCATCAGGCCACGGCGGTTGAGCACTCCCGTCAGCTCATCGGTCAACGCCAGATTCTCCAGCTGGGCGATGCGCTCCTGCTGCGCCGCAATCACCTTCTCCGCTGCCGTGAGCAGTTGCTGTGCTTCACGAATGGAGTTGGGC
>JAGOHT010000094.1 GCA_017996055.1 Alphaproteobacteria bacterium | reverse complement strand
GGCCACAGCGTGGCCTGGCGCCAAGCTGCACATCTATATCGACAGCGCGCACAGCGCGGTTCGGTGTCGCCGTATCGGTGCATTCCGCGATCGCCTGATTGATGCCGGCTGTGTTAAAGGCGTTGCAGGAGCAACCCTAGGCCATAGCAGTAGCGTCGGGCTAGACTAAATAATCTTTGGACTGCGTACGCCAGCGATGGCGGCCAAGGGGACGCACTGGCATATCGTTCCAGCCCATAGTCGTATTCGCATCGACTTTATTGCGCATCCGGAACTTGCCGGGTGGGATACGATAAACCAGGCTGCTGTTAATCGCCTGCGGACATTCCGGCGTTTTGCGCGCAAGATAGAAATTATAATCTTCCAGACCGCCGATATTGTCATGCGGCGGGTAAAGCAATGTGCTCAGCCTCTCGGCGGTGCGGACAACGACGGTGCGCCCGGTATCAGAACTTGCTATGATACGCATGATCACTGGGTCTTTGCGCGCCACCAGGCTAGCAATCAGCACGACTGGATGTGTCGCATAATCGTGACGGTCGCCAGGGGCATGGGCATAGCTGATTTTCTTAGTCAGGTCGCCGAAACGTTCCGGTTCGCGGCGCGCCAGCTCGGCAATCATGCGCCGTCCAAGTTCACAGGCCCTAGCGTCGCTATCGATACAGGTGATGGGATAGCCGGTGCGTTCATGCAGCATTACCGCGCTCATGGGCCACGGTCCGGCTCCGACAAAAGCCATGCTCTGCGTCACCTTGTTGACGGCCGGGCGCTTGCGCGGCCAACCCAGTGCCTTCATCTCGCTATCGACCAGCGCTGCATAGTTATCCCGATAGATGAAGCCATTATACGTGCCGTAGCGATCACCAGCAGGACGGCGGCGCAGACCAGTGAAGACCTCGGCGCTGTAACATTCCATTTCATATTCGGCACGGCTCAGTAATTTACGCAAATCGGGAACGGCCTTCTGGACAACAGGATTGCCGAGAATTTTTTGAATCTCTGTTTCGGGGCGCGGACGCATCGTCTCGGTCACAAAAGTAGAAAGCGTCTGGTTGATAGCCGAATTCAACGGCGACAAATCTTGCGCTGTCTGCAAGGTTTGCAGCGTTTGGACGACAAGGTTGGAATAGCGCAGCGCAGCGGCTTCTGGTCTATTGTTCATCATGATCTCCAGACTCAGGGCGCTTGAACGATGGCGCCGCGCTTGCGGGCGCGCATGATGGTTTTGACACGGCTGTGATAATCGAGACTGTCCGCGACGCTGGGGAAATAGGCGTTTGCCGGTTTCATCATGACAAAATCATCGAGCGCAAACGGGCGCATGGCGACGTCGAACCCGGCTTGCCAAAATGCGGCGGCATAATCATCAAGGCTGTAGTCAAAGACCGGAATGGCCGTTGTGCGGGTGATAAGCGCATGCCAATTCTCCCACAGCGGATTGCCAATATAGCAGCCGATCGCGGCGTAATAGACACCACCCGGTTTCAGTGCTGCCGCGATAGTCTCTGCATGTTGCCTCAAGTCGGGCAGCAGATAGAGCACCTCATGGCTGAAGGCGAAGTCGAAGCGCTCCGGCTCCTCCGTCAAAGCTTCGGGCGGTGCGAAGACAATCGGCAAACTAGAGGCCTGTTGCCGCGCCGCCATCAGCGAGTCCGCAGCAATATCGACGCCAAGCGCCGCTGCGAATGGGCGGTGTTGGTAAAGTGTGCGCAGAAAGCCGCCGCGATTGCAGCCATAGTCAAGAACGCGCGCGACGTGCAAATCCGGTAATGCGGCAGTCCGAATGAAATGCCCCCAAAGATAGGCGTGATCAGGCTCCATCGCGGCTTCTTCGGCGCTATCGCGAAACCAAGTGCTGATGGCTTGTGCAGGCTTAGACATGCTCTATCCTTGATAATAATGATTCTTATTATCATAATGATGGAGGGCCGGCACGAATGAGTCAATAAGAATCATTCGCAATATAATTGCTTGATATGATTTGATTTTTTCTATAAAGATTTAATTTCTGTTTTGGCTGTCTGCTTGTCTTTTAAGGCACCTTAGCCTTGTCCCATCAGGCAGCGTCGCACAACGGAATCCCAAAACTTTACTTCGAGGCGCCTGGAGCCCTGCAGGCCATTGGCCTGGTTGGCATCAACAATGGTGCTGGGGCAGGTCACGTTAATCTCGGTGATTTTATCGCCGATGATATCGACACCTGCCAAGAAGATGCCGCGTGCCGCCAGATCACCGGCGAACTCCATCACCAGCGCTTCTTCTTGTGGCGTAACGTTTGTGCCTTCTGCCCGCCCACCAGCGTGAAGGTTCGCCAAAAATGCCCCAGGCTGCGGCACACGATTGACCGAGCCGAGAATTTGTCCATCCAGCAGGAGCACACGCTTATCGCCCGCCGCGACCTGCGGCAGAAATTTTTGTGCGATAAAGGGCAAGCCGTTTTGTTCGCGGCGATAGCCTTCAAGCAAGGCGAGCGGATCATTCGGACTCAGCATAATCACTCCCGAAGCGCCGAAGCCGTAAAGCGGCTTCAATACCAAGGTGCCGTGTTGCTGTGCGAAGGCGCGAATTGCTGCGTCATCGGCACTGATGAGCGTCGGTGGTAGCAGATGCGGATAGCGGGCGATGAAAATTTTCTCCGGCGCATCACGCACGGCGCGCGGATGATTGACGAACAGCACGCGCGGCGGCAAAAGCTCTAGCAAATAGGTTGCCGTGACATAAGCCATGTCAAAAGGCGGGTCTTGGCGCATGAGCAGGACATCTATCATGCCAAGGTCGAGAACTTCTTCATCTCCTAGCACTGGCAAGATAGCCACGTCGGGCCACGCCGTCAGCCAAGCTCCGCGCGCGCAAACTTTGCCCGCCGCGCCATCGCTGACATAGCGCAAATCGGCCGGTTGATAGACAAACAAGCGATAGCCGCGCACGAAGGCGGCACGCATCAAACATAGCGTACTATCGGTCGCGGCTTCCAGACGCGCGAAAGCATCCATCTGCACGGCAATTTTTAAATTCATAAGCCCTCCCCCCAGGCATTGGGCTGATGCTGCGGCCAATGCCACGGTGTCACCAGCATGACATCAAAACAAAAGGTCGCCTTCACCAATTGCGGCCAGTGCGCCAGCACCAGACGTGCCGCCCGCGTAATCCGCCCGCGCTGCGTTGCGCTCAGCGCCAGCGCCGCGGCGGTGGCATCCTGGCGCGCCTTTACTTCAATCAACGCCACGACGGCACCACGCCTAGCGACGATATCAACTTCACTCAGCGCCGTGCGTAAACGCCAACCCAGCACACGAAACCCCTGGCACCACAGGCTCACGCAGCTAAGCAGTTCCGCGCACCACCCGAAACGATAGCTCGCCTGCCTGCGCTTTTGCCTACCCATCCGCAGAATCCGCGCTGTCACGCACCTTGAGCGCCAGCCGATAGATGTGGTCGCGCGGGTGCCCCGACGCCGCAGTGACGGCAGCAACAGCATCGCGAAGGCTTTGTGTCTGCAGCGCCTGCTGCAGCTTCATCGTTAAAACTGCATCATCTTCCACCGCGGGCGCGAGCGGCGGCCCTACCAGCACGACGATTTCGCCTTTCGGTGGGTGTGCGCCATAATAATCGGCAAGCTCGGTCAATGTGCCGGGACGGTACTCTTCATAGAGCTTCGTCAGTTCGCGCGCCACAGCTGCTGGACGCTCACCCAGAACCGTTCCCATGTCCTGCAAACTTTCCGCGAGTCGCTGTGGGCTTTCATAGAACACCAAAGTGGCTGGCACTTGCTGCCACTGCGCCAGAGTCTGGCGGCGTGCAGTGCGCTTGGGCGGCAAAAACCCCGCAAACAAAAACGGCTGCGGCGGCAGTGGACTCATGGCCAGTGCCGTCGTGACCGCCGAAGCGCCCGGACAGACCGAGACCGCAATGCCGTGTTGCCAGCAGGCCTGCACCAGGCGCTGTCCGGGATCGGCAATTAGTGGCAGACCGGCATCACTGATCAGCGCCAGCTGCGCACCTGCGGCAAGGCGCGCCAGAATCTCACCTTCGGTTGCCGCCGCATTATATTCATGATAAGGCTGCAGCGGACGGCTGATGCCATAGGCCTTCAAGAGCGCGCCACTCACCCGCGTATCTTCGCACAAGACCGTGTCCGCGGTCGCCAGCGTCATGAGCGCCCGCAATGTGATGTCGCCACGATGGCCAATCGGCGTCGCCACCAAAGTGAGTTTCCCCCCCACCAAGCCAGTGGCGCTATGGGTCTTTACCGCACTTCCGGTTGAATATATCTGCCCCGTAGCAGCGGCTTTACTTGTTGCGTCCACATCGCTAATTTCAGCGACAGCCGCGCGTACCATCTCTTGCGCCAAGGCGGCAAAATTCCAGCGCGGGAGTTCCGCCGATGCCGACATCCCTGCCTTCTTCTGCTTTACATTCGGCGGTTTTGCTACCGACCGTTTTGCGCCGCTCTGCTTTTTGCCGTCTTGTCCCACTCACGCTTCTCCTGCTGCTTGGCGCTTGCGCCGGCATGATAGATAGCGCACCCAAGCAATCCGTCAAAGGTGCGGGTAAAGCGCCTGCCACACCTAGCATCGCTGCCCCCGGCAAGCCGCAAGGCGGCATGAAGGTCGGACTGTTGCTGCCGCTTTCCGGTGCCCATGCTGCTCTTGGGCAAGCTCTGCAGAATGCCGCACAAATGGCGGTTTTTGACGATAATGGCGCGCGGCTTGAGCTTTTACCGCGCGATTCCGGCGATACGCCGCAACAGGCCTTGACGGCCTTCCAGGATTTGCAGGCGCGCGGTGTTAGCCTGGTAGTCGGCCCCCTCTTCGCCCCACAAGTCGCTGCCGTGAAGCCGGTTGCGGCCAACCGCAATCTGCCGCTGCTCGCGCTTTCGAACGATATGAGCCAGGCCGCACCGGGAACTTACTTGCTCGGCTTCGCGCCGCCGGATCAAGTGATGCGGGTCAGCGGTTTCGCCTGCACCCAGGGCAGCAAGTCTTTCGTGGCACTGCTGCCCAATGGCACCTATGGCGATGTCGTCAGCAAAGCGCTGCAAACCAGCGTGCAGCGCTGCAGCGGTGCCAACCTGAAGCAGCGCCGATATGACGGTGGCGGCGCACAATTTGTCAGCACCCTGCAAGACATTGCCGGTACGCGCCAACTTTTCGATACGCTGGTGCTGGCTGAGCCCGCTAGCCAGCTGCAAGGCACGGCGTTGCCGACAGCGCTTGACGGGCGGCATGTTAGGCTGCTCGGTACTGGGCTATGGGATGAAGACGGTGTCGGGCGCACAGCACCGAGCCTGGTTGGGGCTTGGTTCGCGGCACCCAGCGGCGGTGACCGGCAACGTTTCAACCGCAATTACCTCGCCTTCTATGGCGCGCCCGCACCGCGGCTCGCCGCCTTGGCTTATGACGCTGTCGCGCTTGCCGCTGCCCTGCAAAAGCGCAATCTGAAGCCTGACCTAACCAATCTTACGAATCCGGTTGGCTATATGGGCGTTGACGGCATCTTCCGCCTCCTGCCGGATGGCACGGCGGAACGTGGCCTAGCCGTGAGCCGGGTTACAACTACCGGTCGCGATATCATTGACCAGGCACCGGCAAGTTTCAGCCCTAACACTCAGTAATTTTTGGGCTGGGCGCACATCTCCAGCGCGCGCTTTGCAGCTGTTGGGAAACTTGTGCCCAAATTATTGTTTGGCATTTAGTATAAATTGCATTTATTTGTTATATTACAACGACTTATAGCAATTTTTCAGAACCATTTAACGGCTTTGCCCTAGGCTGGCTTTATCAGCACGAGGAGATAGCGATGAGCCGATATGCAGCACTACACAACCCCGCGCCCGTTTGGTCGATCTTCGACTATGCGGCGGCTTTATTTGTCGAGCCGGTGATAGAGGGGATGGGTATGCTTGGTCGCTTCCGCTCAGCAGGCCGCAAAACTGCTCAACGTCCAACAACAGCACTCCTTGTGCCACAACGCCCGCTTCAATCCTGGCGGCGGCACCGAGCACTTGCACCACACTATGGATGAAGGTTCGCCTGCAAAGCGCGCCAGATCAGGTGCAAGACTAGAACGTGTGCATAAAAATAGTGCATCGTGTTGCGGCACAGTAATGTCACGACCGTCATAAGTGTGCTGGCGGGCCAATTTTTTATTAGCACTCGATTTTCTAAACGTCCCAACATCAATGTAGTTCCGAATGTTAGCAGCAAGAGCGCTGTGGCTTGCGTCAGAGTCAGATGCCAACCCTGGTAAAATGATAAAAACGCAGACGCAGCGGCGATACAGCCAATCCACAAAATATGATGCTTCTGATGCTCTCGCACCATGCGACCCAACATGCCATACAACAGCCCCGCTGTGCCATACTGCATGAGGATGTTATCGGCTGGCAACATCAGCCCAAACCCCGCGAATCCGGCCAATAGGCACACCGGTAAAGAGGTAAGGTAGTTATTGTCCTGGCAAATATTGATCCACCAGCGACAAACGACAAAAGAAACAAAAATATTCAGAGGAAGTAGGGGAACTCCCCCGATGAGCAGGAACTGCAGCGTCATGATCGCCGCATACCATAGCCAGGCGCTATCAATCTGCCGTCTGCGCGAATAGCCAACAAGGAAGAACCACAATGCTGGGGACATGCTGTGCCCAACAACACGCCACCACACTTCTTGAGGAAAAATAAAATAGCCAATGTGATCAGCGGTTATTGTAACAAGTCCAACAAACTTCAGCAGATCCAGCGTTGTGAAATCCCGACCGTTGTGTAACGCTTTACTGGTGATAACCGTGCGAACTTGATCCAGCATGTAAGTTCAATCCACGTAGCACGGGTAATAACGTTAGCTGGCTTTTTAGAAGAGGAACTGGTCGAGCCACTCTTGCGGAGCGAGCTTGGAAAAAGGCCCACGGCTGGACTGCCAATAGGTCAGGATGGCAGGAAATTGATCAATAAGACCGTTCTGTGTTTGGATGAGATAACGGTCAGAAGGTAAGTAACGAATGCCCTCGAGCCTCTTCCCACGTTGGGCATAATCTTGGTCACGCAAATTCTCAAGCAGAACCGTGCCAAGCAATAAGGGGTCGTCCGTTCCCAAGCGTTTCTTGGCCTCAGCCCGGCGTGAGAGCAAGGCATCTAGCGCGGTTTGCGCTCGGTCGGCCAGATGTTCCTGCTGGCGGGCTATATAAATCGCACGGCACAAATGATGGAGCTGATGCTGCGGAATTTCTGGTAACCAGACGAGGTACCCGGAGCCGGAGAGCCCGACAGTTTCTAGAGAAAAGCACTGTTCACAATAAAAGCAAGCCGTGAGCCCCGGTCGGTTATCACCACACCAAGCACCAGGAACAACGCGCTGGTATTTTTCAGCCCGAAAGCCACAAAATTGACAAACGAAGTCGTCCTTGCGCCAAGCTTGCTCTTGGTCGAGCTTCTTGTCGCTCAAAGACTCGGTGCCAGACTTGCGTCTGGCACCGAGCAATATTGGCCTCAAATTCGGCATCAGCTTACTGGAAAGCGCCAGAGCTGTAAGCACCGACCGCACCGGTCATGTTGCTGGACTTGATCAGCAACGCCGCGGCCGACGGGAACACCAGGAACGCCGCACCGGTGAACAGCAGACCCAGAGCTGGGCCAAGCTTGTTCTGCGCTGCATTGTCCGAGTGCGCCTTCAGCTTGAAGATACCGATACAGATAAAGAAAGTACCGATAATGTAAGCAGACCAGGCGATCAGCGCCGGGGTGCCTGAGGTTTGGTTCGCCATCTGCGTGATCTGGCCGGAGATATCCGAACCGCTCGCCGCCTGCATACCAGCCGTAAAGGCGTGGGCAACTTCCGGCACCAGAGCCAGAGCAGCAACTGCTGCGCCAAATGCAAACTTATTGATTTGCTTCATCGACATAGTTCACTCCATTGTTTAAGCGTCTTACGACGCGGTTGACACGTGTCACTTCTTCACATTTAACAACCCGTCGGCTTTAACTCTCACACACTTCAACAGGTGCGGGAGTATTGCATAAAACCTTCGAAGCTACAAGGTAACGATTCCTCTAATGATTTCATAAAAAAAAGGGTGCCAGACTTGCGTCCGGCACCCCCAATATTGCCTTGTATTAAGCTGATGCTTACTTGAAAGCGCCAGAGCTGTAAGCACCGACCGTACCGGTCATGTTGCTGGACTTGATCAGCAACGCCGCGGCCGACGGGAACACCAGGAACGCCGCACCGGTGAACAGCAGACCCAGAGCTGGGCCAAGCTTGTTCTGCGCTGCATTGTCCGAGTGCGCC
>JAGOHT010000093.1 GCA_017996055.1 Alphaproteobacteria bacterium | reverse complement strand
GTTGATCTAGTTCCCGTTCGCGAAACGGTTGTAAGTCGCCTCATCCATCAGCTGGGATACCTGATCCCCACCCTTCGCCGTTAATTTAAAAAACCAGCCTGCAGCCAGAGGTGCAGAATTGACCAGCGACGGATCATTGACCAGTGCTTGATTGACTTCGATGACCTTACCACTCACCGGCGCATAAATCTCGCTGGCCGCCTTGACGGATTCGACGACGGCGACCTGCTGCCCCGCCTTTACCTCTGCCCCGACTTTCGGCAGCTCGACATACACGACATCACCAAGCGCTTTTTGCGCGAATTCGCTAATACCACAAATAGCTGTATCGCCCTCAAGCCTCACCCACTCATGTTCCTTGGTATAAAATTCGCCAGCCATGACATCACCTCACATAATTATGGGGAACAAAAGGCAGCTTCGTCACCACGGCGGCGATTTTCTGCCCACGCAATTCAAGGAAAACTTGACTGCCCACCGCGCTATGCTCCGACGGCACGAAGCCCATTGCAATCGGCCTTTCAAGAGTTGGGCTGAAACCACCACTACAAACAATACCAATGGATTTGCCGTTGGCATCAAAAATTGGCGTCTGCTCGCGGGCAATCGCCCGCCCTTCTGGCATCAGACCAACTCGGTATCGCGCGGGTTTCGCACCAATTTCCGCCATGATGCGCTGCGACCCTGGGAAATCGGCTTGAGCACGACGACCATTGCCGATAACCCAATTCAGCCGCGCTTCCGGCGGCGAGATCGTCTCATCGAGTTCATGCCCATAAAGGCACAAACCGGCTTCTAACCGCAGTGTGTCGCGCGCCCCAAGCCCGATGGGTTTAACGCGTTCATCAGCCAGCAGACGCTTGGCTATCGCAATTGCCTGCGGCGCTGGAACCGAAATTTCAAAACCATCCTCGCCCGTATAACCGCTACGCGTGACGAAGAGTTGGCCATATTCTGAAAAGTATGAGCCAGCGTGCATGAAACGCAACTTGACGGCTTCCGGTAACAACGTTTCCATCACAGTGACGGCCTGTGGCCCCTGTAGCGCCAAAAGCGCGCGGTCATTATGCAACTGGTTGGTCGTGGCTTGCGGGATATGCGCGCGCAGATGAGCATGATCGATAAGTTTACGGGAGGCATTGACCACCAGAAACCACTGGTCGCCAGCCTCATTGAGCCTTGTGACCATCAGATCGTCAATGATGCCGCCAGCCTCGTTGAGCAACAAACTATAGCTGGTCTGCATAGGAGCCAACGCGGCCAAATCGCTCGGCAACAGCTTGGCCAAAGCCGCCAACGGGCAATGCAACGTAATCTGCCCCATATGCGAGACATCAAATAGCCCCACAATGCTCCGCGTGTGCTTATGTTCCTTGATGATGCCGTCCGGATATTGCACCGGCATATCATAACCTGCAAAAGGTACCAGCTTCGCACCAAGCTCCTGGTGCAGGCTATGCAATGGCGTATGTTGCAACAACCCACTCATTGCGCTTTTTGCCTCAAGACACGGCCTGCAGGGGATGGCCAAGCTTTAGGCTCGCCAAATTCACCACGGTTGAACGCAAGCTGCTCCGGCGAAAGCTGGAAGCCGACCAGTATCCGCCAATAGCTGCCATCACGCCCGACCGGATTCGGTATGGCCACACGCACCGCCTCGGCCTTCTCAACCATTTTATCCTCTTGAGTGAGGTTGAAAGTTACTGAAAGGTTCTGCTTGGCGACAACATGATCGTCACGGTCAAGCACAGCGACGAAATAAGGAAATTCAGCACGGTCACCCCCCATGCGCGGGCCACGGAAAGCGCGCATCGCTATGTCGATGTTGGCAATGATTTTCTTATCTTCGCTGCCACAATCGCCCCGCACCCCATCAAGCCGCGCAGCAGCAACAAACTCAGATCGCGACGGCTTTTCGGCACGGCCGAAATCAGCATATTGGTGTAAGTCGCGCACGACAGACACGGAGGGGCAAGTTTGTGCATCCTTCGGATTACTGGCGCAGGCCGCCAAGAAGGGGAGCAAAACAATTAAACCAAAATGCTTCATCACCGCTCTTCTCTTCCCAGACACCATAATAAGATTGCTTTCTGCGCATGTAGTCGGTTCTCTGCTTCATCCCAGACAGCGGACTGCACGCTATCAAAAACTTCATCGGTCACTTCTTCACCGCGATGCGCAGGGAGACAGTGCATGAAGATGGCCTTTGGATTGGCCAACCCGATGAGATTCGCATTGACCTGATAGGGATGCAATAAAGCATGCCGATGCGCTGCATCAGTATTGTGCATGGAAACCCAGGTGTCCGTGATAATTGCCTCGGCGCCGCTCACAGCCTGTACGGCATCCTCACCCAGAGCAATCCGCGCGCCTTTTGCTTGCGCTGCTGCGATTCGTTCACGCGAGGGCGCAAGTTCAGCGGGGCTAGCGATATTAAGGTGAAATCCAAACGCCGCGCTCGCATGAATGAGGCTGTTGAGAATATTATTCTCGCCATCCCCTACCCAGGCAATTGTGCGTCCCTGCACCGAGCCGCATTTTTCTTCGAAGGTCAGGATATCTGCCATCACCTGGCAGGGATGCGTGGCATTTGTCAGGCCGTTGATAATCGGTACGCTGGCGCCCGCCACCAGCTCATCAAGTTTATGCGGATCGCCCGTGCGGATCATAATAGCATCGACATAGCGCGACATTACGCGCGCCGTATCGCCGATGGTTTCGCCGCGGCCAAGTTGCATCTCACCACCGGTCAAGACGACAGCCTGGCCGCCCAATTCACGGATGCCAACCTCAAATGATACGCGGGTGCGTGTCGAAGGCTTTTCAAAAATCAGCGCCAGTGTCTCGCCATCAAGGCGGCGGAAGTCCTTCGGGTGAGCCTTGATTTGCTTTGCCTGTTCAAGAATTTGCCGCAGCGTTTCCGGCGCAATCTGATTGAGATCAGTAAAATGGCGGATCGTCATAGGCTGGCTTCCACTTCCTGCGCCGCAGCCGACATAATCGCCAGGGCATCGTCAATTTGGGCATTCGTTACAATCAAGGGTGGCACGAGGCGCACGACATTATCACCCGCCGGCATAATCAGGAGTTTGCGCGCTCGACACGCCTGCAAGACCTTATCTTCCGGCACCACACACTTCAGCCCTTGCATGAGGCCCATGCCACGCTTTTCTGCGAATACCTTGGGGTACTTCGCTAGTAGCTTATTCAGCCCTGCCGCTAGATACTCGCCTTTCCGCGCGATATCATCGATAAAACCTGGCGCGCTGAACAAATCGAGCACTTTATCGACCACCGCGAGCGCCAGCGGATTATTGCCATAGGTGCTGCCATGCGTTCCGGGTGTCATGCCACGCGCGGCGCTCGCCGTCGCTACACAGGCCGCCACGGGGAAGCCATTGCCCAGAGCTTTCGCTATGCACATAACATCCGGCCGAATGCCCGACCACTCATGCGCGAACAACTTACCGGTACGCCCCATGCCACACTGAATTTCATCAAGAAACAACAACAGCCCATGCTGGTCGCAGAGCTGACGCAAGCCCTGCATATAGGCGGGCGACGCGGCACGGATGCCGCCCTCACCTTGCACGGGTTCGATGTGGATTGCAGCTGTCTCTGGCGTGATGGCGGCGCGAACGGCCTCCAAATCGCCCCAAGGCACCTGATCAAAACCATCCGTCATCGGCCCAAAACCTCCGACCATTTTTGGCGTCTTGGCAGCAGCAATAGCGGCCAAAGTCCGCCCGTGGAAACAGCCCTGGAACGTAATGACGCGGTAACGCTCCGGCTGGTCAATCGTACTGAAATATTTTCGGATGATCTTGACGCCGAGTTCCCACGCCTCGACCCCGGAATTCTGGAAAAACACTGTATCAGCAAAGCCCGTCATCTCCACCAAGCGCTTCGCTACCTGGTCAAGTTGATGCGATTTATAGAGGTTAGAAGTAATCCATAGCTTCTGTGCCTGCTGATGTAAGGCCTCTGTCAAGATTGGATTCGCATGGCCGAAGGCCGTTACCGAAAAAGCCGCGCCAAAGTCAAGAAACCGCTCACCTTTGTCGTTAAAAAGATAGCAGCCCTCGCCTCGCTCGAAATAAAGATCGACACGCTCATAGGTCGGCATAACGGCGGGCATATCCTGCCAGCTATTCGGGAGATACTCGGCCACAACGCCTCCGACGACTTGCTGAAAATAGGAAAAGGCACTATGGCGAATTCGACACAATCTGTCTAGGTTATGCGGTCGAATTTCTGAGGTTTTTCATGCGTCTCGCTCTGCTCGTTGCCGCACTTGGGTATTTTGTCGATGTTTTCGACATCTGGCTCTATTCGGTCTATCGCGTCAGCAGCCTTACGGCGCTTGGTTATAGCGGCGAAGCCCTGACGCAGCACAGTACTCTCATCCTCAACGCCCAGATGCTGGGCATGATTTTAGGCGGCCTCGTTTTTGGGGTTATGGGTGACAAACTAGGGCGCAAGGCGTCGCTTTTTGGCTCTATCCTTATTTATGCAAGTGCAACAATCGCCAATGGCTTCGTCAACAGTGCCGAGACTTATGCGCTGGCGCGCTTGGTGGCGGGCTTTGGTCTTGCTGGAGAGCTGGGTGCAGGTGTAGCGCTAACCATGGAAATTATGCCGAAACAGCATCGTGGCTGGGCACCTGCTGTTATAGCCGGGTTCGGCCTTTTTGGCTGCGTTGCCGCCGCCCTTATCAGCGATTTCATCGATTGGCGCACAGGTTACATAGTGGGAGGTAGTCTTGGCTTTCTGCTTTTCCTCTTGCGCGTAAAAGTGGCGGAATCTGGACTCTATACCGCCAGTCGCGCCGCCGATGTGCGTTACGGTGCGCTGACCGACCTACTCCTCTCAGCGACACGTAGGCGCCGCTACCTACTCTGCATAATGATTGGAATGCCGGTTTGGTTCGTATCAGGCATCATGCTGATTTTTGCACCCGAGCTTGGCCGTGAATTGGGCGTCACAGCACCTGTCATCGCGGGCCACGCGATTTTGTATTTTTCTGTAGCGCTGGCAATTGGTGATGTCGCCTGCGGATATGTCAGCCAGCGGTTACGTTCGCGCCGAAAAGCTTTGCTCGGGTTTTTGCTAATCCTAGCAGCCTGCTGTCTAGGCTATTTCACACTCCGCGAGCTTAACTTGGCCCAATTCTATGCACTCTTGTGTCTGGTCGGTTTTTTTACAGGTTATTGGGCTGTCTTCATGGCAACAGTGACGGAACAATTTGGGACTAATCTGCGCGCGACTGCGGCAACGACCGTTCCAAATTTTGTTCGGGGCTCCGTGCTGCTTATGACATTTATGCTTGGTCTGCTCAAACCGCATCTAGGCTTGACGAACGCGGCATTAACGGTAGGCTGCATTGTGATGACGTTAGCTTTGACTGCTGCCGTACTTTTGCCTGAAAGTTTTGATAAAGAATTGGATTATCTAGAAAAATGAGGGGTTAGAACCAAGGGTGAGCCAAGTTTACAGAACACTTATTGTTGCGTTCTATTGCTTGCTGGCCGCGATTACGCCCGCTTTTGCAGGCACTTTGCGCTATGAAAACATTTTAGCTTTTGAGCTGAGAGAGATTTCATTATCGACTGCGCCTGTCGATGCAGACTCACGACTGAGACAACAAGGCTTTACAATAAAAGAGATTCCCCTGACGACGCTTAAATCGGGAAAGCATTTATACGAACGGACAGACCCTTTTCTGCATGATGTAGAGTCATTTACACTCACTTATGACAATGGCAGCATCCAGGAAATTTATTACAAGCACACATATCCTGCTGGGTATAAAAAGGATTATTGGAAAAACTATATTCATGCTTCTGAGATCGATTTTGCTCTAAACACTATCTGCGATAGTGACGCGACTGATGCGCGTGACTGCAAAAGCAGGAGTCTATATGATTCCAAAGGTATAACCGATTTTACAATTTTTGCTCGACGTTTCGGTAATTACCAACAAAAGTACTTACTGTGTTTCAGCACGATGTACCAAGGTTACATTTGGCAAATCAAACGCGCTGCACCAAACGAGTAACCGCTCGTGCACTATGGCCGTAGCTTATACCCTGTGCGGAACATATTATATGCCACAGCCAATAAAACCAGATTGATTGCTGTCATCACGAAGATGCCTGCGGTCAAAGAGCCATCTGCCGTACCAATGAAGCCGTAACGGAATCCGTCGATCATATAAAACACAGGATTGATCTGACAGAGCAACTGCCAACTCTCCGGCAACTGTTTGATGGCAAAAAATGTACCGGATAGGAATGTCAGCGGCATAATGATAAAATTCTGCACAACAGCCATCTGGTCAAACTTATCTGACCAAATCCCGCCGATGACCCCGAGCAGCGCCATAAACATCCCGCCGGCAACTGTATGGAATGCAATGTAACCGAAATGTGCAATCGGCAGATGCACGAGCACCATCATCGTCACTGCGCTGGCGACTCCGACCAGAATCCCGCGTGCGATTCCGCCCAAAGTGTAGGCCGCCACAAGTTCGCCCGCTGAGAGTGGCGGCATCAGCACGTCAACAATATTGCCCTGAATTTTCGCGATGATGAGCGAGCTTGAACTATTGGCAAAAGCGTTCTGAGCAATCGTCATCATGATAAGCCCTGGCGCTAGGAACTGCACATAGCTCGCCCCTCCCATACCCGGATGCTCACCAAGAGCCACAGCAAACACCAGATAGTAGAGCAGTGCCGTGACCACAGGCGCGCCAATGGTTTGCACATGCACCTTAAGAAACCGGTTAATCTCCTTCATGGTTAAGGTATATAGTCCATACCAATTGACGCCGGTTATAATTTGCATATCGAATCCTACCTGCCTGAAACTCCGTAACTAACTAGCGCTTGTAGGTAAAAACACAAGCCCGCCAGCGTGCAACAGTGCAACTAAATCTTCCGTCGGATTGATTGTAAAAAGCGTGTTTTTACATTAGGTTGATGTCCATGTGGGGGATCGGAAAAACGGAACGCGCAACGACAGCAGCGTCGATTGAGAAGCCGAAGGCGTCGTTTGACGTCTGGTTGCGCTGGGCTGACGTCCTGGCCAATCGGCTTGAGACAGCGCGCCAGGTCTATAGCGAAAATCATGCCGCCGATGGCGCGACGCGGGTAACGGCCTTTGTCAGCCGCCTGCGTTTTGTGGTCGATGGCGCCCTGGCGAAACATCTTTCGTTTCAGCCCTATGCGGCGCTGAACCAGCTGACGCATGGCGAAGACAAATTCACCGAAATGCAGATCCAGGCGCTCGCCAGCGTATTTCGTATTGTGATGGAGGCCTTTCCCGGCCTTTCGAAAGACATGCAAAAAATGCTCAATTCGCGCTGGGAAGGCAATTGCAATGGCCGAGTAGCCAGCGACCTTTTCCGCGGCCCCGTCGGCACCCTCAACGAAGGGATCGGCAGCGGCTTGCCCCGTGACGGCCAGCTTCCTGGAGTGCTCGAACAACTGCTGCAGCTTGAGGAAGGCGGATCAGCCCGTTCAGCGCGACAGACGACTCTTTCGGCAGAGGAACACCAGCGTTGGCATGAAACGGCACGCCGCTGGGCGACGATGAACAGCAACCATCTCCGCAGTGCCGGACGCCTGGACTGACTGATACCTAAGCAACAGGACCTATAAACTATGGCTCAAAATTACGCGCAGCGCGCCCCCTTCAACGACTGGTGGTATTGGTCGGAATGCCTAGTGAAGCGTTTCCGCACCATCGCAGAGATTTATCGTGAAAATACTGAGATGGACCGTGCCAACGAGGCTTCGCTGTGGATCAAGAAACTCCAGGATGCCTGCGCGCCACCTGTTGAACTGATCCGCAAAGGTCTGAAGACAGAAGAACAAAAGACCCAGTGCAAAAAGGTTGAGGAAGTCGCGATTGCCGAATGCGCAACATTATTTCGTGAGTTGCTTGTAAATCTTCCTTTTATTTCCAAGTCGATGCAGGATTTTCTTTATGTGAAATGGGACGACTGCAAGTGGGAGGAAGGCGCCGCCGAGGAAGATGCGGTCGACCCCGATACTGGCCTACCTATTGAGAAAAAGAAGAAGAGTGGCAAAGGCGACAGCCGGATTTCAGAGCTGTTTTGGGGCCCCAAGCAGCGCCAAGATGAAGGCATCCGTAGCGGCAAGGTTGAAGATGGTGGACTGCCCGGCATTCTCTACAACATGATGGTCGCAGAAAAGACCACCTCCAGCCGCTCGCCAACCGATTACGGGCGGGTCATGACGGCTTCCGTCACGCAGCAGCGGGTGAATACCCAGAAAATAACCAACCGCATGTCGCCAGGCCGCATCTAACCGGGTCACTCTGCGC
>JAGOHT010000092.1 GCA_017996055.1 Alphaproteobacteria bacterium | reverse complement strand
CCATGGCGGCATCAATCGCCTTGCTGCCCAACGCTTCCGTGCGGTCACCCAAGCGTTGCGCCGTTTGGTCAAGCGCGTCGGTCGCCAGCGTCGCCTGGTGGCTCAGCGTGCCGACGGTGGAAGCAAGACGGTCGGCGGCGGAGCCGAAAGACGTTTCAACGCGTGTAGCCAGCGCGTCTTGCTGCTGGCTGAGTGTCGCGATTTGCCCCAACATACTGGCTAGAATATCCGCGTGCCGTGCTGTGGCGCTGTCGGCTATGGCGTTGGCGTTCGCGAATTTTTCTTGTAACGCGCTCATCATTTCGGCGCGCTGGCTCAGCGTTTCGGCGAAGCTGTTGATGCCTGTGCTGCCCTTTTCGGAGGCATCCTGGATTTGGCGTGCGGCATCGCGCACTGGCGCTAGGGCGGCACCATAAAAACCGTCTAGCTTTTCAGCAGTATGCGCTAAAGCCGTTGTGGTTTCATGCAAACCAAGATTGATTTGCGTCAAGTGCTCGCCAAACTGCGCTTTCTGTTCGGTGTGCATCTGGCTAAGGGTTTCAGCGTGGGATTGCAGCCGGTCTTCAGCATCCGCCGCATTCCGCAACAGGTTCTGGCTGGTTGTGCCGATGTCACCTGCCGCGACCGCCAGCCGTTCCGCGGCGCTATCAGCATGTTCCTCAAGACCAGAGAGCGCGGCATGAAGCCGTGTCCCCGCCGTATCAACACGCGTCTCGACCTTCTGAGCCAGCTCATCCTGCTTGCTGTTGAGATTTAGCAGGTTGGCAATCAGGGTGCCAATACTGGTGCTGCTGCGCGTCGTGGTTTCCTCCAACGCGCTGTTCGTCTGCTGAACTCGTTGCTCGAAAGCGGCGAATTTGCCTGCCTGTTCTTCCAGCTTAGCGCCGAAACCAGCGATATTGGCTTCGCCTTGCGCTGCCGCCGCTTGAATTTGCTGCGCCGCTTGCGTAACGGGGGCGAGGGCGCTGCTGCTAAAGCTTTGCAGCTTGCTTTCCGCCGCTGCCAATACAACGCCCGATGCCGCGATTTGCGTATTCAGCGTTGCCAGTTGTTGGGCATAAAGCGTGTTCTGTGCCTGCGTCTGTTGCTGTGCTTGTTGCAACCGTTCCTGCAGGGCAGACTCGGCCTTGCTGGATTCGGCGAGCCATGTGCGCTGCTGCTCGGTCAACTGCTCTTGCTTAGCTGCGATTTGACCAACGACATTTGTAGCTTGTTTGCCCACGGATTCGATTGTGTCATTCAGTGTCGCCGTGACGCCGGTCACGCTTTGCTCAATATGCTGAGCTAGCACATCCTGCTTCTGTCCAAGTTTGAACAGGTTGGCAATGAAGCTACCAATCGTCTGGCCGCTCTTCGCGGCTTGTGTTTCCAACGATTGATTAATCTCGTCGATACGCGATTCATACCCGCTCAAGGCTTCCGTCTCAGTCCTGAGGCTATCGGTCATTTTCCGGACGCTGTTGGCGCCTTGCGCAGCAACGTCATTCAGCCCGACGAGCGCGCGGTTCACAGGACCCAGTGCCGTCGCGCCGAACCCTTCAATCCGCTGCTCGGTTGCATCGAGCAAGGTGGCGGTATCGTTCAGCCCCTGATTGAGTGTGGCGATATGCTGGGCATAACGCAAATTCTGCTCGCTATGGAGCAGATTGATTTGCCGCGTTTGTTCACGGAACTGCAGCTCGGCTTCAGCCGTCGCCGTGATAAAGCCACGGCTCTGGGCGCTGATTTTCTCGTGGGCTTCCGAAAGCTTAGCTGTGGCAGTATCGGTATCATTGCCCAACTGTTCCAATGTCGCGCTGAGCTTTTGGCTCGCCTGCTGGATGCCGCTCTCAACCTTCTGGCCAACAGCTTCCTGCTGTTTGCCAAGGTTCAGCAGGTTAGAGATAAATGTGCCTATGCTTGTGTTGCTGCGCGCCGTTGCCGCTTCCAGCGCGGCATTGGTATGTTGCACACGGTCTTCAAAAGCGGCGAACTTGCCCGCTTGTTCATCGAGCTTCGCGCCGAAGCCTGCGATGCTGGACTCGCCCTGAACGGCAGCGGCATGAATCTGCTGCGCGGCTTGCGTAACCGGAATAAGCGCGTTGCTGCTGAAGCTCTGCAGCTTGACCTCGGCGGCGGCGAGGACATCGCCGGAGGCTGCGATTTGGCTGTTGAGTGCCGCGAGCTGTTCCGTATGTTGCTTGACTTGCGCGTCTTGTAGCGTCGCCAAGACCTGCACCCTTGTTTGCAGGGCTTCGTCATGACTGAGCAGAGAGGTGGCGAGCGTCTGGCTTTGATCGGTGAGATGATCGCCAGTTTTCGCCAGCTGCGCGGTAATCTGACCGGCCTGTTGTGACAGCGCGCTCATGCCGCTACTCAACGTGGTCTGGGTCTCTTCGATATTTTGCGTAACCTTTGTTGTCAGATCATCCTGCTGACGGCTAAGATTGAGCAGGCTCGATAAGAGTGTACCGATAACCGAACTGCTCTTGGTCGCAGTCGCTTCCAGTGTCGTATTGGCCTGACTGACTTGCTGCTCGAAGCTGCTAATCTTCGTCGCCTGTTCATCAAGACGCGATGAGAAGGCGGCAATGCTGGCGCTGCTCTCTGCTGCCGCGGTGGTGATAGCCACCGCAGCCTGTGTTACTGGCGCCAGGGAACGCTGGTTGAAATCCTGTAGTTGCAATTCAGCAGCGCGGAGCAGTTCGCCGGTTTCGCGTAGCCCGCCACTCAATACCTTAAGCTGTTGTTCGTAGCGCGCATTGCCGGTTTCCTGCAGCTGGGCAAGTTCCAGCACCAGTTTTTGCAGTTGCGCCTCCGAACGGGTGGCACGGTCAACCAGACCGTCATGCTGGCTGCCCAGTTTTTCCGTCGCGTGTTGTAATGTGTTGGCGCTGGCATTCGCGGCCTGACCCAGTTCCTTGAGCAGAGCCTGTTGTGCTTCCATCTGGGTTTGCAGGCGGCGCTGGGTTTGCTCACCCGCTAATGCGACCGTGCTGTTCAACCCATGCAGACGTTCTTCCATCTGCTGCATCTGTTGCAGAGTCAGGCGAGAGCGTTGCAGCACACTGTCACCCGTGCTGGCTGCTTGGCCGTCAAAGTCCTTGAGCATCAGGATATTTTCACTGACCTGCTCCTGCAGTGCGCCAAAACGTAGCTGCTGCAGTTCAGTTGCCGCTGCGGTCTGCTGCGCTGTCGCTGCATAGTCCTCGGTCGCGGCGCGGAGCTGGCTGCTCAGTGTCTGTGCCTCGGCCTTGACCTGCGCGCTGATGGCCTGGAAACGGGCGAGGCTGCTCTCGGTCATTTCCGTCAGGCTGCTGGCACTGCCCATTAAATCGGCGTGAACATTGCCGGTCGCGGCGGTGATACGGTCGAGCATCGCACTCAGCGCCTGGCGCTGATCGGCTAGCTTGGCGGTATCGACCTGGATTTTCGTGGCAAAGCCTTCAATTTTTCCATCAAGCGCGTTGACATGCTCGTCCAATGCCTTGCTAGTTTTCGCGGTGACACGGGAAGCGGTTTCTTCAATCGTCGCATAATTGGCGATGGCTGCGTTGAGCTGCTCGGCGGCAGCGGCGATTTTGCCAGGCAAGACATTGCTGGCCGTTTCCAGCACATCAATGCGCTCGGTCAGCGCTGTGGTGGCATCATCCATCGCTTCTTCAACATCTTTGGCGCGGTCATAGAAGCGACCGAGCAACGCGTCGAATTCCTGCTCTGACTTCCCGAGTACGGCGCGTAAGCTGTTCTGGGCATTGAGGATATCAACTTCCTGACCTTTCAGATGGTCGCGTAGCTCCTGGCTATCGCTCTTTACTGCTGTCAGGCTATTGGCTAGGCTTTTCTGGCCGTCTTTGATTTCGTTCAGCACATCACCGAGCACGGTGCGGAGCGCATCTGTGTTCTTCGATAGGATGCCGTTGCCGTGACGCAGTTTTTCTTCAATCTCCTGCACCAGCTGCAGCTTGTTGGCGAGCATGGCATCGAACATCTCCGCCGCATGGGTGATTTTGCCCGCTTCGTGGAGCTGGGCCATGCGGTGCATGGCGATTTTCTTGACTTCTTCACGTTCCCAGGAGAGTTGGCGCAACAGCTTGACCATCTCTTCTTCGCCGATGGTGCTCCCCTGGCGCAGCAGGTCGAGCTGCTCACGGATGGCGGCGTTAAAGCGCTTGATGCGCGTTTCCGCGACATTGTTCTCGCCGATAATCAGGTTGAGTTGCTTGCGCAGCGGCTCGGTCATTACTTGCACATCGCTGGCGCGTTGCAGGTAAGCTGTGATCATCCAGATAAGTGCGACCGGTGAGGCGATGGCGGAAAGTCCAATCGCCCAGTTGACCAGAGGTATGCCGCCAAAGCTGCCACCTTCACCGGATGACACCAGCGCCGCGGCGACCATGACAACCCAGGCGAGCGAGAGCGACAAGCCGAGCCAGAAGGGCACAGTCGAAAAATCGCGCGTCTTTGCGGCGTTGATTGCTGTCTTTGGCCCATTGACGGGCGGCGGCGGTAACGGCGCTACAGCGGATTTTTCGGGAGGTGGGCTCGCCTGTGGGGCGGGCAATACAGCTTGGGCGGGGGTGGGCACTGTCTTGGGATCAGCCATTTTCATTTCCCGAAAGAGGCGTTAATTCCGTAAGTCTTGACTCCGGCATAGGCGCAAATAAACGACGCCACATGAGCAGAACCGAAGCGTTCATGCGCGAAACGCGCCACCTTAAATTTAATTCTGTGCCGATGGAAGCGTTTCGCGATTCGGAAGGGCTTGTGCACAAACTTATCCACAAGATAAAAATAGGGGGAATTGCTTATTGGGTCGGCCTCGGACAATATGACAAAATCTGTGATTGGTAAATAACTTATCGGCGAAACTTCCTGTCCTTCTGCGGTATGTTGCTCTTGCGTAATTTTACGACTGCGCTGATTTACGAATCACCTTGTGGTGCAGTTTCGCGTGACAATTTTTTTGACTTGCTCACAGGCCTGCAACCACGGAGTGGCTATGTCGCGTAAGGTTCTGCTTTTTCCGGCGCTGTTGCTAGAGGCCGTTCGCATCAAAGTTTTGGCGGCTGAGCGAGGCGAAACGGTGATTGCCGCTGCCACCAGTGTGGATGAGAGCGGACTGAAGCTTTTTCCGCAACATGTAATGTTGCCGCATTTGACGGATGCGGAGTTTAAGTCAGCATTGCGCGCGCTGCTGGTCAGCGAGTCGATAGCTCATATCTACAGCCCGCATGCTCGTTGCTATCACGAAATAAGCCTTATCCTGAAAGAAGAAGGTCTGCCTGTCACACTGTCGAGCGGGATGCAGCAACTGCATGCGGCGCTCATCTATGACGGGCTACGAGCCGCCGCTGCCCCTGTTCATGCCTCATATGCCAACCGCCCTATGCGTCGTGCCGCCATGCCGCTCGACCATCTGGTGGCGCTGCTCCATGTTGTGACACCTATCGTCGGTCAGTCGCATTTTCTGAAGCTCGCGACGCTGGCTATGTTGGCTGCCGACTTTCCAGAGGGTGATTGCATCGAAATTGGCGTCGCAGCCGGAAGGTCATTGGTCTTTTTTAGCCTCCTGATGCAATATTACCACCTTGGAGTCACAGTAGGCATCGACCCATGGACGAATTTCTCTATCAAGCAGGATGTCAGCAGCCTCGACGCGAAGATGCTCGAAGAACAAGCTGTGTGGGATAGAGGCGTACAGACGCTACATATGACGCTGTTGCCTTATGCTAGACAGGATTTGGCCTTTGTGCGTCAGACTTCGGCGGAAGCCTATCAACATTATGCTAGTCAGCGTTTAATGGGCACGCAACCCTTGGGACCCATTCAGACGGCGGGTCGTATTGGTGTCCTGCATGTCGATGGCAATCATACGGAAGAAAAGGCTACCGAAGATTTGGCCCTCTGGACGCCACATCTTGTCCCGGGCGCCTGGGTCATAGTCGATGACTATCTTTGGGATTATGGCGACGGTCCGCGCCTGGCCATCGATGCCTGGCTTAAACAGAATGCTTCGCGTGTGGCTGAACATTTCGTTGTCGACAAAGCTAAATTTGTAAAAATGAAATAAATCAATATGTTGTAGCGGTAGATAAAATTTCAAACGCCCTTGTTTTGCCTTTAACATAATCTAGCTTATGATGTGCTGGCATATAGTCCGGAGGCGTAATGATGATTGATTGGCTGACCCTCGAAGATGAGGCCAACGAATCTTGGCTGATTACAGAATTGGCGCGTAGCTATCGCCGCGTGTTTGACCGTCGTGCAAAAGACATCGGTCTGACACGCGCGCAGTGGCAAATCCTCGGCTGGTTACGCCGTTACCCCGGCATCCACCAAATGGAGCTTGCGGATTCCTTGGATATCCAACCTATTACTCTGACCCGCCATCTCGATAGGTTGGAACGCGGTGGTTGGGTCGTGCGGAAGCTTGACCGGAGTGATCGGCGTTTGCGCCGCCTGTATCTCACCGATGAGTCCAGCACAGTAGTCAAACGGATGCGCGATTTGGGCTTGCAGCTGAGGCAGGAGGCACTCGCTGGATTTACACCCGAAGAACATGACGCACTGGTCAAGAGTTTGAAAAAAATCAAAAGTAATCTTTGCCCGGAAGCCAAGGGGACGGAGCCTATCCATGTATGAGCGTAGCCCGCATAAGGGTCTGTTAATTACTGCTGCCCTTTTGTTGGTGGGCGGTGGGACTTGGTGGGTCAGCCAGAAATCAGCCGATAAAGCGCCGACAGCTGCAACTGGTAAAATAGCTGCTAAGCCAGCAAATGTGCCGGTCGTCGTGGCGCAGGCTGAGCGACGCGATGTGCCGGTGAGCGTCAAGCTTGCGGCGACGGTTTATGCTAATGCCACCGTGACAGTTAAGTCGCGTCTGGATTCACAAATCGTGGCTGTGCATTTCCAGGATGGTGACAAGGTCAAGCAGGGTGACCTGCTGTTTGAGCTTGATAACCGCGCGCTGAAAGCGCAGCGCGCCGAACTACTGGCCAATTTGCAGCGCGATACCGTGCAGCTCAAAAATGCCAAGTTACAATATGAGCGCTCAAAAAAACTTATCGCCCAAGGTTTCGTCACCAACGAAAAGCTCGACCAGGATAAAACGACATACGAAGCGCAAGAAGCCAGCCTGGCCGCCACCAAGGCGACGCTAGAAAATATTGATGTACAAATGGATTACACCATGGTGCGCGCGCCCATCAGTGGAAGGGCGGGTACGATTACTGTCACAGCGGGCAACACGGTGAAGGCGAACGATACGACAGGGCTGGTCACCATCAATCAGATCGATCCCATTCTGGTGCAGTTCTCCGTGCCGCAGCGCTACTATGATAGTGTCCGCGCCGCCATGGCGCGGGGCAAGCTGGGCGTAAATGCAACGCGGGCAGAAACCGGCGCGACATTGAGCGGAAATCTGGAATATATCGATAATGCGATTGATCTTGGCACCGGTACCTTTGTCGCACGGGCGCGTTTTGAGAATCCCGACGAGAAATTATGGCCGGGCATGTTCGTCGATGTTTTGCTGACACTCGACACTTTAAAAGATGCGTTGGTCATTCCAGCGGCGGCTTTGCAGGGCAAGGAAGGCAAGCAGTTCGTCTTTATCGTCAACGCGGCAAAGCAAGCGGAAAAACGTGCCGTCACGGCGCGACTACTTGAAGACAATGCGATTATCGAGACAGGGCTGCAATCGGGCGAACAAGTGGTGACGGACGGACTGCTGCGCGTAGCGGAGGGCGCGGCACTGGAGATCGCGCCGCCAAAGCCGACCACGCCGCCGGTTGACGGAATGGCAAAGGGCGCGCCATGAATCTTTCGGCATTCTGCATTCAGCGCCCCGTCTTCACAACCTTACTCACGTTGGCGATCATCGTCGCTGGGCTTGCCGGTTACCGGACATTGGCTGTGAGTGCCTTGCCGCGCGTCGATTTCCCAACCATTCAAGTGACGGCCAATTTGCCAGGGGCAAGCCCGGAGACGATGGCGGCTTCGGTGGCCACGCCGCTGGAGCGTCAGTTTTCCACCATCGCCGGTGTTGATAGCATCACCTCCACCAGCTTTCTGGGGAGCACCCAGATTACGCTGCAATTTAATCTCGACCGGAACATTGATGGCGCGGCGCTCGATGTGCAGACAGCGATTGCTGCTACGTTGCGTCGCCTGCCGCAGGAGATGCCGTCACCACCATCGTTCCAGAAGGTCAACCCCGCAGACCAGCCGGTGTTTTTCATCGCCGTCGCCTCTGATGCTTTGCCAGTCTCGCAAGTTGATGAGTATGCCCAGACGTTGATGGCGCAACGGATTTCTACTTTGCCAGGTGTCGCCCAGGTCGTGGTTTATGGTTCACAGCAATATGCCGTGCGGGTTCAGGTTGACCCCAAGCTGCTTGCAACA
>JAGOHT010000003.1 GCA_017996055.1 Alphaproteobacteria bacterium | reverse complement strand
TCATTGCCGGGGCTTTTACATCAGCAACAGTGTCACTTATTCTTTTATTATTAGGATCAGGGTTAGGATTGGCGACCGCGTCACCGTGGTCTCACTCCGGTACAACAGTTGCTACCTTCACCGTTGCTACTGCAATTTGGCTAATCATCATGCAATGGATTTCTTCCGGTTTGGGTGGGTATCTCACCGGTAGGCTGCGCAGCAAGATGATGCAAATGCACACAGATGAGGTTTTCTTCCGTGATACTGCACATGGATTTCTTGCGTGGGCTCTAGCCACTATCATTACAGCTGCATTTCTTTCCTCAGCTATATCTTTCATCATAAGTGGTGGGGGCAATGTTACAACTGCTGTTTTGTCAAGCGCATCAAGAAGCGCAGACCATGATGCAACGTTATATTTCAACGATTCCACAGGAGATCCAACGACTTATATTATCGATAGCCTATTTCGTTCCGAACACACGATGTTGGCAGAGGGCACTCTGCGCGGCGAAACCACACGCATTCTTATCTCGGGTATCAGTAATGGCAATGTCGCGGACGCTGATAAAGCCTATCTAGCGCAGCTCGTATCGATGCACACGGGATTAAGCCAAGCAGATGCTACTAAACGGGTGGACGATGTGATTTCCAAGCTTACCACCGTCAAAGATAGAACAATGAAAGAAATAGAAACTGCACGAATTAACACCATGCATATCTCTATCTATACGTTCTTATCCATCTTGATTGGGGCATTTACTGCATCTACTGCCGCAGGACTTGGTGGGCAGCACCGCGATCGTTACTAAATACGCTACTCGTCCGATGACCTATCCTTTTCGAAATAACTGTATCTGCCTAAGGTAATTTTCCTTTGGAAATTACTGCACCCTCTAAATTTCACAACCTGGAGATAACCACATGTTAAACAACACAGATAAAGCTTCCCTGAACCATTCTAACCACGAGGCTCACGGCGACATAGGCGATATAAAGCATGGTGTTGAAGGAGTGGCTGCTGATATGAAGCAGGCTGCCTCTCAAGCTGGCAGCGCTGTTCGTGACGCGGCAGACAAAGTAGTTTCAGCGACATCCCATACGACTCATGATGTGCTTAGTTATGTTCGGACAAACCCCGTCCAGACATCCATGATGGCCTTAGGAGCAGGTGTAATTATAGGCGCATTACTGCGCAGATAACACCACAAAGCTCAGCTCTTTGTTTTGCCAAAACGATTCTTTGTGAGCAAGGTTAAGTGCATGCATGGTTTATGCATTAAGCTATAGAATGATGCGTATATTCTACAGCAACATGCGCTCAAGACCTTGCTACAATTGTCACAATCGACGACAGCCGTTAAATTGCTGCCCTGTTTGAATATGTCTCGCAGACAACAACTTAGTTGTTCATATGGAATTGTATAACAGGGCATTTTACTGAGGGAAATCATGCAAGCTATTCGCTACGGATATAGACAAAGCTTGTATTAATCGAATGGCTCAAGCCGTGTAGGCATTCGATTATTTATGGAAGGTCTATTTAGTTCCCACAGGTGCAACCTAAGAAATGACTGATGCCACCAATTGATAAACTTATAAATTTGCTTGCCATATGGGACAGCCTATCAGTTCGGAAGAAAATCATTCCGAGAGCATGGCTTTACGATATTTGTCTCGTCATGTGCATGCTCATAGCAGCAACTTTCTTTCGGCTTTAACGATGTGTGGCTTATTCTGCGTATACAGCTATCTGATTGACCATGGCATGCAAACAAGTGAAGTGGTTGCAGTTGTCGCTGCTGGACTAGCTTTTTTTAGTGCAGCTCTGCTTTGGGCTACTGCATACAGAATAAAGAAACTTTGCCAAATGGCTTCAACTCGAAGTCCGCCGAATATGAGATCTATGCTGCCGGAACAACTTTCAGGGATTACCGACGCTTTTCTTGATGGGCTACTAAGGCGAGAAGTTCGCACAGACAAGAGTTCCTAGTGGTAACAAGACGAGGCTCTTCACTTTTATGTAGTTTTCGCTGAGCACTCTCGCCCATGCCGTGGGCCTAAGTATTGGCAATCTGGTCGTCCCTGGATGTAGATATCGAATAGTCGCTTTATCCGGCCATAGGCATAGCTGCTAACCTGGCCCATCCGGCAAGTGACCATCCAGACATCGAAGGGTTCGTATCGAAGACTCACGCTTAAAGACAGTGAAATTTGCAGCACGAGTGAAGAACAGAATAATTATCTGCTTTTAGCGAAAAAATATAATCCATTGAAAGATTGGTTGCGGGGGCAGGATTTGAACCTGCGGCCTTCAGGTTATGAGCCTGACGAGCTACCGGGCTGCTCCACCCCGCGTCACCAAAACATTTCCGAGCAGCTGAGCGAAGAGCGACCCGGTGCATCATAAGTCATCTATGCTAAAGCATTTACTGCGGGCTATGCCGCGCCGCTCTGCACAACGATGCATAACAGAGGTTGTGTTGTGAGGCCTCGGACGCACTTTGTCAAGCAACAACAATTTTAAAAAGCACGCGGCTGTAACAGCAAAAAAACGCTGCGTTTGATGAGGCTAGGAGATTGTCTTAGCTGGCCTGCGAGACGCGGAAGTCATAAACCCCCTCGTCTTCATCATCATCGTCGTCATCCGCCGTGTTGATGGCGTCTTCTTCATCGCTGCCTTCAATCGGCCCGACGACGGTGCTTTCAGCAGCGCTAGATTTCGGCGATGGGCTATTCGTCGCGGGAGCAGTCTTA
Organism: Alphaproteobacteria bacterium; assembly: GCA_017996055.1. Lineage (GTDB taxonomy): Bacteria > Pseudomonadota > Alphaproteobacteria > UBA9219 > RFNS01 > JAGOHT01. The sequence continues at coordinate 29,477 of JAGOHT010000003.1, read as the reverse complement.
CCCTGCTGCAGCTTCTGCGCAGCTATATGCTCCGCGAGTTGCGTAATCGCTCCCGTGACCAATCCGAACAATGTCGAAGCTGAACCGGTCGCAATCACCGTCTCGGCCTGCACCATCGGGTTACGATAGCTTTCTTTAATCTGAGTCAGGAATTGCACCAGGCGGTAATCCGGTCGCACCTTCGTGGTCTCATCTTCGGCCAGCGTGTTGAGCTTGCGCAGATAGGTTGCCAGATTTCGCTCGGTGCGCGCCGTGAGCGGTGCTGCATAAAGCTCGTAATAGGCTGCGACAACAATTTCCAGCGCACGCAGCGTATGCAAGGCCGCAGCTGTGCCGAGATCGAAGCTGAGCGCCCTGCCCGCCGCATCGAGTTCACCACGCGCCGTGAGTGGCACATAGTCATGAAGCTCATCAGGTACGGCGCGATGCGCGTTTTCCAGTAAATCGACCGCATTATATATGCCGCGTTGCGTCGCGGGAAACACCAGCATCCGGCTTAACTCAGCTGCCAGCGCGCTTTCAAACTTTTGCAGCGCGAGTTCCACCAGCGCCAACTCCTGCGGATCAACCTTGGCTTCCTGTGCCGGAAAACGGAGCTGATGGCTCGCCTGGTCGATGAAATATTTGTCAAACAGCGCGCTAATCTGCGCCAGAAGCCGCGTCGCTTCCGGCTTGGCAAACTTCAAGGCGATGGGATCGCCCTTGATAAGCGCATCGAGCGACTTTTGGGCATCGGTGAGCGGGCCAAACATGTCCCCCACTCGCGCATGGTGATGCACATTGAAGATACCGGCGAGTTTGGCGCCAAGGTCGTAAAAACGGAACTGCTGAAGCGTCTGCATACCACACCTAAAATCAAAAATAATTTTACGGTTCTGTTTATGCGTTGACCGGCAGTCCCAACTTTTCTTGTGCGGTTATTCTTTCCGTAAGGACGAAACCGACGAATCGAGCAGGCCTTCAGCGCGCCAAGTCTTATACAGATTTGCTCAAGCACAAGCAATGCGCGAACTCTTTCCGCACACGAATTTATCCGCATAGAACTGTGGATATTAGGGGATATTAACCATGACTCGCGCCGCGCTTACCCAAAATGGATAAAGGCATCACGATGCTCAGAGTCGCTTCACCTGACCGGTACGCGCCAGAGCACGCGCATTCACCGCAAGCACGCGCAGGAAACCTTCCGAGTCCTTGTGGTCGAAGCTGCCTTCCTGCTCCATTGATCCGTCATTGCTGAACAGCGAAGCAGGCGCGTCTTGCGCCGACACGAAGGTGATGCCGCCCCTATAGAGCGAAACCGTTACAGTGCCAGTGATGAGCTTGACAAGCGGCGCAATAGCCGCACGTGCCATGCTGGTACAAACATCGTTCCAGTAGCCCTGGTAGATTTGCTTGCCGATGGTCAGGCTCATTTGGTCATAAAGCTCACGCGTACGGCGGTCCGCTACCAATTGTAGAAGGAAAGCAAAGCTGGTGCAGAGCAGCTCCATGCCTGGCGCCTCATAGACCCCGCGCGATTTTACACCGACAAACCGGTTTTCGACCAGATGGAGGCCAATGCCGATTCCATGCCGTCCGCCAATCTGGTTAGCCTGCGAGACGGCGGCGAAGACATCAACCGGCTTGCCGTTAATTGCCACCGGCACACCCGCTTCAAAACGCAGCGTGACCTGCTCCGCCTTATCCGTCGCTTGTTCCGGCCATACGCCCATACCCGGCGCAACCAGATGCGCTCCCGTCATCAGGGACTCCAGCTGGCCGCCTTCATGCGTCAGGCCGAGTAGATTAGCGTCGGTTGAATAAGGCTTATCACGCGTCGCGGTAATCGGGATGCCGTGCTGTTCACAGTAAGTAATCATCTGCTGACGCCCCCCAAAGCGGTCGAGGAAAGCCTGGTCGCGCCAGGGCGCGTAAACTTCCATCTCCGGCATCAGCATGTTGGTGATGAGCTGGAAACGGACTTGGTCATTGCCGCGACCAGTCGCTCCATGGCTCCAAATTTTAATGCCGCGCTTCTTCACTTCCGGCAGCAGACCGCTGACCGTCACATGCCGCGCGATGCCCGTGGTATTCCAATAGCGGCCTTCGTAGCTCGCCTGCGCCTGCATGACATCGATACCCGCCTGCGCAATTTGCTTATGCAGATTGACCGCGACATAGTCGACCGCGCCCGACGCGCGCATCCGTTTCTCAACGGCGCTAAAATCACTCTCATCCGGCTGCGCCAAATCTGCCGTCATGGCGACAACCTTGACCCCCTGGCTGGTCAGCCAGTGGGTGATGGTGCAGCTGTCAAGCCCGCCTGAAGCGGCGAAGGCGATAGTTTGGCCCTTTAGGTCCTGAACATTCATGGCGATTTCCTTATCTCAATATTGCGCGGCGCATCATAACGGCTTGACCGATAAGGTCAATCCGCCTTCACGCTAAGCTTGTGGTATTCGCGATACCAATCAACAAAATGCGCCAGCCCCTTGTCGATGCTGACCCTGGGGCTGTAGCCCAGGTCGCGTGTGCTGGCGGCAATATCGGCGAATGACTCTGGCACATCGCCTGGCTGCATCGGCGCGAGGGCGGTGATGGCCTTTTTACCTAACAGGTTTTCCAGAATGGAAACAAAATCAGCCAGAACTTCAGAGCGCGCATTGCCGAGATTATAAACCGCGTGAGCAGGCTGTCCGTCTTTCGCCTGAGGGACACGGCGCAAAGCAGCGAGGACCCCATTCACAATATCATCAATATAGGTGAAGTCGCGCTTCATCTTGCCGTTATTGAACAGCTGGATAGTCTTGCCGTTCAAGATGGCATCCGTGAAAATGTAGGCTGCCATATCGGGACGCCCCCAAGGGCCATAGACGCTGAAAAAACGCAAACCGGTCAGCGGTATCTTATGCAAGTGCGCGTAAGTATAGCCGAACAACTCGTCGGCGCGTTTGGTTGCTGCATATAATGAAATGGGCTGGTCGACTGAGTCATCAACCGAAAAGGGAATTTTGGTGTTGCCGCCATAGACCGATGACGAGCTGGCATAGACCATATGGCGGAGATTGGGCATCCGCCGCGCTGCTTCCAAGAGCACTATCTGCGCCGTGATGTTGGACTCGACATAGGCGTAAGGATTGATGAGCGAATAGCGCACACCGGCTTGCGCCGCGAGGTGCACGACTTCTGTAATGCTATCACTGACTGGTCCCAGAAGTTTATTTACCGCGTCATTATCAGCAAGATTGACGCGATGAAACTGAAACCCCGGCAGCGCCTGCAACCGCGCCAGGCGTGCCTCTTTCAAACGAACATCGTAATAGTCGTTGACGACGTCGAGGCCAATAACCTCATGCCGCTCCGCCAGCAGACGGGTGGCAACATGCGATCCGATAAAACCTGCGACACCGGTGACGATAATCGTCATACGCCTATAAACTCCAATAACGGAGGTTTGACGGAACCTTAGCGGGATCAAGCACCGATTTTACATCGACGATGACGCCGCCGCTATGCACGCGCATTTGCCATTCCGGCCATTCCGCCAAAATCTGCTGATGCGGCACGGCAAGCACCAGCGCATCAAGCGCCGTCAAATCATCCGCTTCAGCAAGTGTCAGGCCATATTCATGCTTTGCGTGTGCCGCATCAGCCAAGGGGTCGTAGATCCGCACATCACAGCCATAGCCGCGCAGGGCGGTAATAATTTCCGGTACGCGGCTATTGCGCAAGTCGCGGACATTTTCCTTAAATGCTAAACCTAGAATACCGACACGCGCCTCAGCGCGAAAATTCCCGCCCGCTACTAGCAGCTTGATGAGTTTCTCGGCGATAAAATTCGGCATATTGTCGTTGATGCGCCGCCCTGCGAGAATAACCTGCGGGTGATAGCCCAAAGCCTCCGCCCGTGTCGTGAGATAATAAGGGTCAACGCCGATACAGTGGCCACCGACGAGGCCAGGCGTGAATTTCAGGAAATTCCACTTCGTGCCTGCCGCCGCCAAAACATCAGTGGTGCGGATATTCAGCCGGTCGCAAATGAGCGCAAGTTCATTCATCAGGGCGACGTTCAAATCACGCTGCGTGTTTTCCAGGACTTTGGCGGCTTCCGCCACGGCGATGCTCGGAGCTTTGTGCAGCCCCGCCGTCACCACCGTGCCGTAAATTTTCTCCATACGCTCCAGACCATCAGCATTCTCGGCGGCCACAACCTTCGTGATGGTCTCCAGCCGATGCAGCTTATCACCTGGATTAATGCGCTCCGGTGAGTAGCCCAGCGTGAAATCCTGCCCCGCCATGCGGCCTGACTGTGCCGCAATGCGTGGGCCGCAGATTTCTTCGGTTAGACCGGGATAGACCGTCGATTCAAAAACAATGAGCGGCTTTGGGCCCGCAGCGCGCGGCGCGCGCAAAGCTTGTCCGATGGTGTCGCAAGCGCCGAGCACAGGCGTAAGGTCTGGCCGCTTGGCGCTGTCAATCGGCGTTGGCACTGTGACGATAAAAAAGGTGCGGTCGGAAAGCTGCGCCGGGTCGGCGGTCAACGTTGCACGCAGCCCCTTCAGTTCGGCAGCCTCCATCTCGCCGGTCCAGTCGTGCGCCTCCGAGAGCGCGGCGACACGGCGTTTGTCGATATCGAAGCCGACAACATCACCGAAATACTTTGAGAGTGCCACGAGGAGCGGTAGCCCGACATAGCCCAAACCGATAACAGCAATTTTTTCCGACATAACTCACCTGTTCACTCGTTCTGGCTACGAAAAAGCACGGAACCTGCATTCTTGCAACCGCTCCACCTTTACGGTTGGCGCAACTTCCCTATAACCCGCTCCGCCGCCTGCGTCAGCAACTCTTCGGGATGTTCTGCACAAACCGCAAGAAGAACGGTGCGCAAATTGTCGCGCTCGAGTTTTGCAGCAGCAATCGCCTGATTATCATTCCGCGCCACGACATAGCCTTCAAGCCACCGCAGCTCCTCCTCAATCGGCAGCTGTTTTTGTAAAGATTCCAGCACCCCGCTGCAGCGATAGGCCGCGATTTGTGTGGCCGGGCTCTCGGCCTCGGCTTGGCCGGTAGCCAAGGTCGATCGAAGGCCTTGCTGCAGAGCTACCAGCTTTTGCGGCACAATCGGCGGTTCATTACCAAGATTGCGTCCACCTAAGGCAAACGCCAACATGAGCGTTAAGCCAATCGCCAAGAGGCATAACAAGAATACTTTCATTTTTATCTCCGTGTGACTGCGGCAAAATAACGCGCAAACAATGGCTTGGCTATGACTTAACGTAGCGTTCGCGCATGAGTCTTTACTTGCGAATAATTCTTATTTGATGTATTCAGATGCTATTGTAAAGCACCCGAAGCCCCCTTGTGCCGGAAACGCTATGCTTGCTGCCTTGTTGATTGTCTTTCGCGAAGTGCTAGAAGCTGGCCTGGTGGTTGGCATCGTGCTGGCTGCAACGCGCAGTGTAACGGGTCGCGGTCGCTGGATCGCCGGAGGCGTAGGGGTTGGGATTGCCGGAGCCCTAGCGCTTGCCATTTTTGCCGGCTCACTTGCTGATAGCTTTTCTGGCCGTGGCCAAGAGATTTTTAACGCCAGCATCCTCGGCGTCGCTGTCGCGCTTCTCGCCTGGCACAATGCCTGGATGGCACGCCATGGCCGCGCGCTGAGCCAGCAATTCAAAGCATTGGGTAGCGCCGTTGCAAGCGGTGACCGCACCTTGATGGCGCTCGCTTTGGTTGTTGGCATCGCTGTGCTGCGCGAAGGTGCTGAGGTGGTCTTATTTCTCTACGGCATTGCCCTCTCGGCCACACAATCGGCCAGCAGTATGTTGCTCGGCGGACTCTCCGGCTTGACGCTCGGCGTCATGCTAGGTTTTCTGACATATCGCGGTTTGTTGAAGGTTCCAACACGCCACCTCTTCGCCGTAACCAGTCTGCTGATCGCCCTGCTCGCCGCCGGTATGGCATCGAGCGCCATCGGCTTTCTGCAACAGGCCGATATCGTCACTGTGCTTGCCGATACCGCCTGGAACAGCAGTAGTTTCATCAAGCAAGACTCCGTGCTTGGTACATTGCTCCATGCCCTCATCGGCTATACCGACCACCCCAGCCAGGCGCAGGTTCTGGCCTATGCCGCCACGCTAGCCGCCATTTTCGTCCTAATGCGGCTCTGCGCACCGCACCAGCAGCTAGCCACCCAGCCTCTTCGCTCCAGCAGCGTAACCTAAACCAGCGGGCGGGATTGCCTAACGGGGCGGTCTGCGCTATGGGTTTTGTCCCTATGCATTCCAAACCAACTTTGCGGGAGAAGATTTATGGTCATGAACCGGATTGGTCGCGTTGCGGCCCTGGCGGTCGTTGCAGGCAGCCTCGGCGCTTGCCAGGCGGCACATAATGTTATTCAGCACAGCGACCTTCAAGTGAAGACGCATATGAGCGAGAGCATCTTCCTCGACCCAGTGCCGGAAGCCGCCAAAACCGTTTTTGTAACGGCACGCAACACCTCTGATTACCCGCAGCTAGATTTGCGTGGCCCGCTGTTGCAAGCCATCCAGGCGCGTGGTTATCGCATCGTGACCGACCCAAACAAGGCGCATTTCATGCTCCGCGCCAACGTGTTGCAGGCTGGTAAGCTTGACAAGGACTCGCAGGAAAAACTGCTAATGGGTAGCTATGGTGAGCCGTTGCTCGCAGGTGCTGGCACCGCCGCTCTGGCGGGTGCGCTGGGCGGCAATACCGCCGCAATGGCAGGTGCTGGTCTGGGCGTCGCTGCCGTTTCGTTCCTGGCAAACGAAATGATCCAGAACGTTACCTATGCTATCACCGTGGACATCCAGCTCTCCGAGCGTCCGCTCAAGGGGCAAAAGGTGCAAACCACCACCACGACCAGTAACGAAAGCGGCTCACGCTCGCAGGATAATCTGGCAACCATGGGCGGTAGCGTCACACATAGCAGCAACAATGGCCGCACGAAGTCACAATATGTCAACGAGAGCAAGGACTTTAAGGAATATAACGTCCGCACTGTTGCCTATGCCGAGCAGGTCAACCTGAAGTTCGAGGAGGCGATTCAACCGCTGACCGCGAAGCTGACCTCTTCCATCAGCAACTTGATGGAATAGGCGCTAAGAAGCAGCAAGCCCCGCTATCGCAAGATAGCGGGGCTTTTTTGTTTGCCTTAATTGAAGAGCGCAGCAGTTCTGCGCGTTAGGGGGCTCTAGGCAGCGTCGCGCTTAGCCTGGGCAACCGCAAGCTGTGTCATGATGACAGGACGATCGGCGTCATTGGCGGCAGTGAGCGCATTTTCCAATTCTTTGATCGTGCTGTTTAGGGCCGCGCGATCAATGTCAGCTACTGGCAGAGCTTCCTGCGCCAAAACCGTGCAACGCTCCGCCGTCACTTCGACAAAACCACCCCCGACGAAAATGCGGTCACTGACCTTGTCGGCCTCATAGGTTTCAATCACGCCTGGGCGCAGCGTGGCGATGAGCGGCGCGTGGCCTGGCAGTACCGCGAAATCGCCTTCCGTACCTGGCATACTTACCATAGCGACTGGCTTACCAAGCAATTTCTTGACCGGCGAGACCAGTTCAAATGCAATCTTTTCGGCCATGAAAAGCTCCTACTTGATTAAATCGGGTGGCACGGGCGCATCGAAGCGGTAAGGCCGGTCTGGTCCCCTCCGCAGATAATCCGCCATACTAAACCTCGTCGTCTCACCGCTGATGAAATCTCGCATCACAACCTGCGAATCCTTGCTAGGAAAGCCGCGTTCAAGCTTCGTCAGACTAACCACAGCCACGATATCGCGCTCTTTATCAAATCGGCCGGCAACCGGCGTTTCACCCGGTCGCTTATGCCCAACCAACTTGGCCTTCATCAGCTGGTTATGAATCAAATCATTCCCAACAAAAGCAAAAATATGCGTGAACTTATCGCGCATCTCCAGCTTGCCCGCGAACAACACAGTGAGGTCATGCTGCAGCGGATATTCTTCGTAAGCCAGCTGGTGGCGAATACTCAAGCTGCCTCCGCCAGTTTCTGCGCTTTGGCAACCGCTTCTTCAATCGTGCCGACCATATAAAAGGCTGCTTCCGGCAAATGGTCATACTCGCCGGCAACGATGCCTTTGAAACCACGGATAGTATCTTCCAGCTTCACGAAGACGCCGGGGCTACCCGTAAACACTTCGGCGACATGGAACGGTTGCGACAAGAAGCGCTGAATTTTACGGGCACGCGCGACCGTCAGCTTGTCTTCTTCCGAAAGCTCATCCATGCCGAGAATGGCAATGATATCCTGCAGCGACTTATAGGTCTGCAGTACCTTCTGCACGCTACGCGCTACTTCGTAATGGTCCTTGCCGACAACGCGCGGGTCAAGAATGCGGCTGGTCGAGTCGAGTGGGTCAACGGCGGGATAAATGCCGAGTTCGGCAATTTGGCGCGACAACACGGTGGTGGCATCAAGGTGGGCAAAAGACGCCGCAGGCGCCGGATCGGTCAAGTCGTCGGCGGGCACATAAATCGCCTGCACCGATGTAATGGAGCCCTTCTTGGTCGTGGTGATGCGCTCTTGCAGAGCGCCCATTTCGGTCGCAAGCGTTGGCTGATAACCGACGGCGGAAGGAATACGGCCGAGCAGTGCCGACACTTCGGAACCCGCCTGGGTGAAACGGAAAATATTGTCCACGAAGAACAGCACGTCCTGGCCTTCGGCATCGCGGAAATATTCCGCCATCGTCAGACCGGTGAGCGCAACGCGAGCGCGTGCGCCCGGCGGCTCGTTCATCTGGCCATAGACTAGTGCGGCCTTGGAACCAGGACCATCGGTCTTGATAACGCCCGACTCCATCATTTCGTGATAAAGATCATTGCCTTCACGAGTACGCTCGCCGACACCTGCGAAAACCGAGTAACCACCGTGCGCCTTGGCGACATTATTGATGAGTTCCATAATCAGAACCGTCTTGCCGACGCCGGCACCGCCGAACAGACCAATCTTCCCACCGCGCGAATATGGCGCCAGCAAATCGACGACCTTAATACCGGTGACCAGTACCTGCTGCTCGGTCGATTGCTCGATAAATTCTGGCGCGGCACGGTGAATTGGCAGTTTCTGCTTCGTGACCACGGGGCCGCGCTCGTCAATCGGCTCGCCGATCACATTGACGATACGGCCTAACGTTTCTGGCCCAACCGGAACGGTAATCGGCGCGCCAGTATCAAAAACCTTCTGGCCACGAACCATGCCGTCGGTCGTATCCATGGCGATGCAGCGCACGCTACCTTCGCCGAGATGTTGCGCCACTTCCATGAGCAAAGGCTTGCCCTCATTCTCGGTCTGCACGCAGTTGAGGATGGATGGCAATGCGCCATCGAATTGCACGTCAACGACGGCACCCATTACCTGGGTAACACGACCAGCAGTTTGGGCGGCGGTGTTTGCGGCGGTGTTGGCTTGCATGGGTCTCATCTCCTTAAAACTCAAAAATAATCCGTGTGCAGCTCAGCGCGACGCGCGCGGCAGGCTGTAGACTTTTGCGTACTCCGTAACTTCCATCATACAGAGTTCTTGAATCTGGGCATCGGGCTCAAGCTTGCAGCTCGATTCAAGATCGGCCAGTGCTTCGGCATGATGCCCAGCTTTATGCTGCAGCTGGCTGCGCTTGTTCAACGCCGCCTTATCCTGCGGGTTCGCTGCAATCTGCTGGTTCAGCGCATCAAGAGCGGCATCGGCTGCCATCACGACCGGCGAACACAACAAGAGCGTGAGCACAAGGATACGCAGCAGCATCATACCGCCTCCGCGCCTGAAATGATTTCAATGAGTTCCTTGGTGATATAGGCCTGACGGCTGCGGTTATATTGCAGTGTGAGGCGATTAATCATGTCACCAGCATTACGCGTGGCATTATCCATCGCGGTCATTCGCGCGCCCATTTCGCCCGCCAGACTTTCCAGCAGCGCGCCATAAACCTGCACTGCCAGATTTTGTGGCAACAGTTGGTTTAAAATGGCTTCTTCATCCGGCTCAAACAACATCAGCGCCTGCGCGCCTTCGTTCTTGGCATTCTCGTTGGCGGGCGGCGGTGCCACTGGCACTATTTGCGCCGTCGTCACAATTTGAGAAATTACGGACTTGAAACGGTTATAGACCATACGGCAGACATCGAATTTGCCTTCGGCCAGCAAGGCCAGCAACTGCGCGACAATCTTCTCGGCATCGGCATAATCGAGCTTCTTTTTACCGACATCATCTAGTGAAGCCAGCATTAGCGCAGCATATTCGCGCTTGAGCAAATCGCGCCCCTTGCGGCCAACACAGAAGAGCCGGACTTGTTTGCCTTCCTGCTGCAGGCTCTTAATCTGCTTGCGCGCCTCGCGCACCACAGTGCCGTTGAAGCCCCCGCACAGACCACGATCCGAGGTAATAACCAGTAGCAAAACCGTATCCTGCTTGCCGGTTCCGGCAATTAACGGCGAGCTATTGCTGTCGAGCACCAGATTGGCTGACAGTGATTGCAGCATCCTCGCCATCGCTTGAGCGTATGGGCGGGCAGCTTCTGCCTGTTCCTGCGCGCGTCGAAGCTTGCTCGCCGCCACCATTTTCATGGCGGAAGTGATTTTGCGCGTCGATTTTACGCTGACAATGCGATTTTTGAGGTCTTTTAAGCTCGGCATGGCCCGTTCATGACACCGTTTTGGTGGCTCCTTTTCCCCGACTCGTCCGGCAAGGTCAAGCTAAAAAGCAGGCTGGCAACGAATAAGCGAAAACTCTACCAAGACAGCGCATTGGCATGAAACTATTTGCCGGCGAATTTTCTGCCAAAAGGGCAGAAAATTTCATAGTTTTGGCTTCCAATTCAGCATTTAAACGAGGAAATAGTGACTGACGGAGACAGGCAGACGAAAGCAGCAAAGCCCGATGCAGCGCATGCTGGAGGCTTGAGAACCGTTACAGGTCCTTTGAGGCCCGGCACCGCACCCGCCCAACCTGATGAGACAATCCTCTCGCCATTGGGACAAGAGCAGCGCAGAAAATGTCAATGGCTGCCCTGCCCCTCCGTCTGGTCATAAAAAAATGGAGCCGATGTGGGGCATCGGCTCCAAGGTATGGCACAGTGGCGTGTGCCGGGGGAGGAAACGCTCTGGTGCAGCCTAGAGAGGCTCTTTAATGCCGCCGAGACGCTGGCTGTGGGACCAATGATTCCGCATCGCTTGTATTCAGATCGAGGCGACCAAGAAGTTCGCGTGCTTCGCTTACTAAAGCGATCAGCTCTTCAAGCTGGAACATAAACTCCTGATCATTTAATTCCCGGGCGCTGTCTATCATAGCGAACCTCATCTGCTGTTGATGCAGGAAGAGGTGCATGGGGCATGCCAGGCGAATTACGATTATTTTTCTTTATAATTCAATTAGTTATATGTGTGTCTTCAATCGCAAAATGCGAAAATCACATGCGTTTTGCATTTTGCGACGCATATTCGCGTATACAACCTATGGAGCTAGGAGTGGTCAGATAGAGGTGTTTAGGCGACCTGTACCCAATCGTGCGTTGCCTGACTTTGCCCGTAATGGTTGTCTTTTGTGCCATTCAGGCTACTTAAGCTGGCAGCCGAGAAAGCATCAACCTGGGACAAGATCATGGTCGAGAACAGTGCGGCCGCCGTAGCGCCCCCGGCTAAACCAATCGAGCCCACCTGACCAACCGGTGCAGCGCTTGCCAGACTCGTGGTTTCTGCGGCTTTAAGCTTAAGATTGGGGAGTTGATTGAGAACGCTGCCCAAACTGGCCAACATGGTAGAAGGGGCAACCGTATCGACCGGAATATCAATCCCCTTCCCCTCCATTTTGAGCGCGAAGTGGTCATAAATGGAGGTCACTGACTTCGGCGCACCATTCGCGTCATAGAATACGCTGCGATTGGCCGCAGCGGCATCGGGCAATAAACCAGCAGCTTTCACCTGCGGATTCCCCCGCATGGCGGTTAGAAAATCCGCTGCGCCGCCTGCCCCCAGAAAATGCGCCAGATAAAGCTCAGTATTGCCTATCTTGCCGCCGACATTGTTCTGCAGATAGGTTTTATTGTCTTGCGCCAGCTCCGCGGCCATTGCGGCAGACATTTCCGGATTCTTGCGTAGCTCCATAATCTGATGCCGCAACGCGCGGTCTTTAACGTTCAGGCTGCCATCTGGACGGGCGACGATTTTGGCCGCCAGCGCATCAAGACCATATTTGCTGCCATTCTCACGCACCATCTGCAGCCAGGTTTGTTCTGTGAACTGATAGAGCCCCGTCGCCGAACTGGTAGAAGCCTTCACATCGGTACGAAAACCGCTCTCTTGCGCCGCCTTATTGACTAGATAGGCAAAATCTACCCCTGATTCTTTGCTTGCCGCTTTTATCGCTGTCAGCACACGCCCCAGCGAGCCTGCAGCAACGCTTTGTTTTTCTTCAATCTCTTTTGCTATGCTGGCAATCGCTGTTATGGTCATGGCTTCCTCCTACGCATGACTTGCAAAGCCCGTGCCAATTCTGCATTACGCAATTTCTAATGGTTGGCCTATAGAGTAGTCACTTCACGATGCGGTTGATTCTTCTCCCTCCGTTCACCAATATAAGGCGATGACCTATACACCCCCCATTATCGATTTGGCCTTTCTCCTAAAGCACCTAGTCGGGGTGCAGAATCTTCAGGGACTTGGCCATGAGATTTCATCCGAGCTCATTGACAGCGTCCTCGATGGTGCAGGTGCTCTGGCGGCTGGCAGCTTCGCGCCAATCAACCGCACTGGCGACAAAACAGGCGCGCAGCTAAAAGATGGCAAGGTAGAAACACCACCAGGCTTTAAGGCGGCTTATGACGGGTTTGTCGCTGGTGGCTGGAATAATGTCGCGTTCCCGACAGCGATTGACGGAATGGGACTACCTTGGTGCCTGGCTTATGCTGTGCAGGAAATGTTCCAGTCGGCGAACCTTTCGCTGGCGCTCGCAACCCTGCTGAACCAGGGTGCGATAGAGCTTCTGTCCCAGCATGGTGCTCCTGAGATAAAGTCGGTCTATTTGCCCAAGTTGGTCAGTGGCGAATGGTGCGGCACGATGAACCTCACAGAGTCGCAGGCCGGGACGGATGTCGGCGCCATTCGTACCACGGCTACGCCAGATGGCGGATTCTTCCGTATCCGTGGGCAGAAAATTTTTATCAGCTACGGCGATCACGATATGACCGAGAATATCGTGCATTTCGTGCTAGCCCGTTTACCGGATGCGCCTGCGGGGAGTAAAGGTCTTTCGCTTTTTCTGGTGCCGAAAATTCTGGTCAAACCAGACGGCACACTCGGCAAACAGAATGATATTCGCGTAGTGTCGCTTGAGCATAAGCTCGGCCTCCACGCCAGCCCAACCTGCGTCTTAGCCTACGGCGATAATGACGGCGCTATTGGCTATCTCATTGGCGAGATCGATGGGGGCATGGCCGCGATGTTCACCATGATGAACAATGCGCGCATCGGCGTCGGCATACAGGGTCTCGGCATTGCAGAGCGCGCCTACCAAGACGCTCTGGCCTACGCCAAGACCCGCATCCAAGGCCGCGTCATCACGCAGCCGCGACCGGACGAAGAGCCGCAAATCGAAGAAGCCGAGCCTACAGACGTCGCCATCATTGAACATCCCGACGTCAAACGCATGTTGATGACGATGCGGGCGCAGATTGAAGCCGGTCGCGCCCTGGCCATCGCCACCGGCTATATGGCCGATCGCGCAAGGATGAAGGGTGATGTCAAATCGCATATCCGGCACAATCTCTATATGCCAATCGTCAAGGCCTGGCTCACCGATATGGCGAACGAGGTCACCAGCCTTGCCATTCAGGTCTGCGGCGGCATGGGCTATATTGAGGAAACCGGACTCGCGCAGCATTACCGCGATGCAAGGGTGTTGGCAATTTACGAAGGCACCAACGGCATTCAGGCTGGTGACTTAGTCTTCCGCAAGCTCTCGCGTGACAGCGGCGCGGCTATGTATGAAATCTGTTCCGAGATAAAGCGCGTTGAGCATGAAATCGTTCGCTTCGACGGCGGCGACGATGCCCGCAGCATTCGCTATCAGCTGGCTTTCGCGCGCACGGATCTTGAAACCGCGACGCAAGAAATGCTGGAACTTATTCGAAATAACAAGCCTGCTGCAGCAGCCTGCGCCAGCAACTACCTACGCCTGTGTGGCATTGCGCTCGGCGGCATGTATCTGGCGCACGCGACCGTGCAAGCACTCTATCAGCGCACCACCGGTGGCACGGACTTCAGCGAGCGTTACCTGCGCGACAAACTTCTTACCGCGCGCTACTACGCCGAGCATATCATGCCGCATACGACGAGCTTGCGCATGGCCATGAGCGGTCACGCCATCATCAAAGACGTGCCGAAAGACTACTTCTAAGCCGCGACCTGTGCAAAGGAACAAAGGGTATGCCGGAATTTTCCGCACTCTTGCAGCAGGGCGCTGCACAAGCCTGGATGTTCATCCCCAGCGCCATCCTCTTAGGTGCTTTGCATGGGCTCGAACCTGGCCATTCCAAGAGCATGATGGCAGCCTTTATCATCGCCATTAACGGCACCGTACGCCAGGCCGTTATGCTCGGCGTCGCAGCGACACTCTCACATACGGCGGTGGTCTGGCTGGTCGCGTATATCGGGCTTAGCTTCGGTAGCCACTGGAACGCCGGGACAACAGAGCCTTATTTCCAGTTACTCTCCGCGGTCATAATGGGCGGTGTAGCGCTTTGGATGCTTTATCGTCTCCGGCGCGTTTCCATAGCGCATGATCACACCCATCATCATGATCACCACGATCATGAGCATCACAGTCATGACCACCATCATGACAAAGAACCAGTGGGTGCAGTTGATGTTCACGCAGCTGCCCACGCCGCCGCAATACAAAAACAATTCGGCAATGGCCAAGCCACCGATGCTCAGGTCATCATGTTCGGCCTAACCGGCGGTTTACTGCCCTGCCCGGCCGCCATTACTGTTCTGTTGCTCTGCCTGCAGATTAAGGCTGTAAGTTTGGGCTTAGGCCTCGTGCTTTGCTTTAGCATCGGCTTGGCCTTGACGCTGGTACTCTCTGGCATCATCGCTGCGCTGAGTTTACGTCATGCACATCGTCGCTGGCCTAGTTTGCTAAGCCTGACGCGCTACGCCCCTTATATCTCTTGCGCGCTTATACTGCTGGTTGCTGTCATACTCGCCTATCATGGCGTGACCAGCCTGTTGCATCCGGCGAAGGATTAAGCCTCCGCTTCGCGTCCTTTGATGCGCGATGCCAAGGAAGCCTGCAGGAACATATCGATATCACCATCGAGCACGGCTTGCGCCTGCGTGTTCTCGACAGAAGTACGCTGATCCTTGACCATCTGATAGGGTTGCAAGACATAGGAACGGATCTGGTGTCCCCAACCGATATCGGTTTTCTGCGCTTCCACGGCATCCGCGGCGGCCTCGCGCTTTTTCAGCTCCAATTCATAAAGCCGCGCTTTCAGCATCTTCATTGCCTTTTCGCGGTTCTTATGCTGCGACCGTTCCTGCTGACAGGCAACGATAATGCCGGTCGGTAAATGGGTGAAGCGGACGGCGCTTTCGGTTTTATTTACATGCTGACCACCCGCGCCAGATGCCCGATAAGTATCAATCTTGAGATCCGCCTCGTTGACCACGATATCGATGGTGTCATCGATTACAGGCGTGACCGCGACGCTGGAGAAACTGGTATGACGTCGCGCATTTGAATCATAAGGGCTAATCCGCACCAGGCGGTGGACGCCTGACTCCGTCTTGAGCCAGCCATAGGCGTTGTGGCCGGTTATCTGAATTGTTGCGGACTTAATTCCCGCCTCTTCACCGCCGCTCTCATCCAGCAGCTCAATTTTGTAGCCATGCTGTTCCGCCCAGCGAGAATACATGCGTAGCAGCATCTGTGCCCAATCCTGGGCTTCCGTTCCGCCTGCGCCTGCATTGACTTCAAGGTAGCAATCATTACCGTCCGCTTCACCGGACAACAGGCTTTCAAGCTCGCGTTGTGCCGCTTTTGCCTGTAACTGGAAGAGCGACTGCTCGGCTTCCGCGACGAGTTCGGCGTCGGCTTCCGCCTCAGCCATTTCCAAAAGGCCGATGCCGTTCGCCAACTCAGCCGCCAGGCTGCGATAGACACCCAAAGCCTGGTCTAGCTTGGTGCGTTCACGCATCACTTCCTGCGCGTTTTTTGAATCATTCCATAACTGGGGATTCTCGGCGAGAGCGTTCAGCTCCTCAAGGCGGGCACACGACTTTTCGTAGTCAAAGATGCCTCCTCAGCAGGGACAGCGATTTTTCAACCGCCGCAACAACCGCTAAAATTTCAGCACGCATAATTGTCCTAAGTCCGTAAAGTGACGTAACTCGAAGAGTTATGCTCATTGCACTAGCTGATTTCAAGCTTTTATCGAACGCGCGCGTTGCTTCTGCCGAAAAGATGACATAGGTTATTTGCCTTGCCCTCTAACGAAAGAAGCCGCCATGATCGATACTTTCGCCGCCAAACTCGCACCTTTGCACTTGTTGCAGCACCCATTCTATATGGATTGGATGCAGGGTAAAATCACCCCCGAGCAGCTCAAGGACTATGCGGCGCAATATTATCATCACGTTGCGGCGTTCCCGCGCTACCTGGGCGCCATTCACTCTCAGTGTGAAGACGCAACACAGCGCCGTGCTATCCTTGAAAATCTTAACGATGAAGAAGGCGTCGGCTACGATAAGTCGCACCCCGAATTGTGGCTGCAGTTCGCCGCTGGTGTTGGCGCTGATGAAGATTCCGTCAAATCCAGTGTGCCACGCCCGGCCATACAAAAGGTGATAAAGACCTTCTTCGACGCCGCCCATTCTTCGTATCACGTAGGGCTAGGGGCGCTTTACGCCTATGAATCGCAAGTGCCAGAAATTGCTGATTCCAAAATCACAGGTCTGAAGACGCAGTATGGCATCAACGATGCCGCGACTTTGCAGTTCTTTGAAGTGCACAAGACGGCGGATGTGGAGCACCGGCAAGTGCTTAAGGATATTCTTGACACTCTGCCGGAAGATAAAAAGCAGGAGGCTGCCCAAGCTGCAGAACGCGCAGCGACCGCACTCTGGGACTTCTTGAGCGAAGTGCATGGCTGTGACGGGCAGCGCTGCGCCGCTTAAGGCGTTTCGCCGCTCTACTTCATGCAGTGTTATATCGGTCTTGGCAGCAATCTTGGCGACCGGCGTGCGAATCTTGAGGCCGCCGGTCGGGCTTTGTTCGCTCATCCGGATGCCAAGCCCCTAAAGGCCGGGCCGGTATTCATGACACCGGCTCTCCTGCCGCCGAATGCGCCCGACGGTTGGAATATCCCTTATCTCAATAGTGTGCTTGGGCTCAACTGGCTTGGAACACCGCAGGCGTTGTTGGCAGCGCTCAAGAATATTGAGAATATGCTCGGTCGTGTCGCGGCGGAGCGCTGGGCTCCGCGTGTCATCGATCTCGACATCCTGCTGTTCGGAAATGATGCTATCGCTGAGCCCAATCTGCAAATCCCTCATTACGGACTTTATGAACGCAGCTTCGCCCTCGACCCGCTGCTCCATTGCGCGCCCGATTTAACCCTACCGAACGGCCAATTAGTTCTGAGCGCAGCACGTCGCTTACCAACCCACGCCCCACTTTGGATGGGTATTCTCAATCTGACGCCGGACTCATTCTCCGACGGTGGTGCGCTGGCCACGCCGGAACAATGTTCGGAGCGGCTGGAGACCTATGACCGTGCGGGTGTACAAATATTGGACCTCGGCGCAGAATCAACCCGCCCAGGCGCGCTGCCACTCACGGCAGGCGAAGAGTGGCAAAGGCTTGAGCCGATGTTGCGCCTCATCAAGCAGCGTTATCATGGGCAGTTCTTCCGCCCCCACCTCAGCATCGATACCTACCGCGCCAGCACGGCGGAAAAGGCACTCGCACTTGGGGCGGATATCATCAACGATGTGAGCGGCCTGACCGATCCCGCCATGCTGCCGCTACTTAAGAATAGCGCCTGTGATTATGTCTTAATGCACAGTCTTTCTATACCCGCCGACCGCACGAAGGTTCTTGAAGGAGCCTGCGATCCGGTCGCGACCGTGCGCGACTGGGCGCTCGAGAAACTGGCATTGCTCGACCGCCAGGGCATCGCGCTCAGCCGTGTGCTACTCGACCCGGGTATCGGCTTTGGTAAAACACCACAGCAATCGCTCACGCTGTTGCAGCGTTGTCAGGAATTGCAGGATTTGCCAGTGCGTCTGCTCATTGGTCATTCGCGCAAATCTTTTATGCAGCTGTGGACCGCGGCGTCCGCCGCAAACCGTGACGATGCCGGTATGGGCGTTTCGCTTGAGCTCTGCCGCCGCGGAGTCGATGTGCTACGCGTTCATGCACCGGAACGCCACATCGCAGCATGGCTGGCTGTCGCGCACATCACGCAACAGGTCTAATTAGTATAAGCCGCCTGGCTGGGGCGCTGGAGTCGGTGGAGTCCCACTGTTCTGAATAATGGCGCGCGGATCGGGCATCCCCTGCATAGCTCCGTTCACGCTTGCGGGATATGTGCCTGGCTGTGCCGTTTGCGGCGCGATCATACCGGGGTTTGCGGCGTCATCGGTCGGAGGCCAGGGATAAGCGCCGTTTGGTCCTTGCATAAGGGGCTCGCTGCCTTCAGGGTTGACACCGTCGGGCGTCTCCACGCGTTGGTCAGGTGGCACATAGCCAACTTCTCCGGCGCTACCATCAAGGATAGGCGGCGGCGCATCGCCAGGCTCTGTCCCTGGCAAGAAAGCTTCCCAAATCGCCAGTTTGGTTTCTTCACCAGCCGGGCGTCCGGTTGACGCATCAATGCGTACCTGACGCAAGCCAGGAGGCACTCGGAATGGCGTGGCCGGTTGGTCTTTCAGCGCGGCATGCATAAAGCTCTCGAACACCGGTACAGCGATGCTGGCGCCGGTCTCATGTGAGCCAAGTGGCTCCGGATTGTCGTAACCGACGAAGACTCCCGCCACCAGGTCAGGCGTGAAGCCGATAAACCAGACGTCCTTGCTGTCATTCGTCGTGCCGGTTTTCCCAGCGACCGGTTTACCCAGCGCCCGCAAGGCTGCCGCGGTGCCACGCTCGCAAACGCCCTGCATCATTGTCACCAGCTGGTAGACCGTGCGCGGATCAGAAATTTGTTCGCGCGTATCGGAAATTTCCGGCGCGACAAAATTCGAGGTCTGGTCATCCGACACCTGACAAGTCGGACACTGTGTCGCATCGCGCCGCCAAATCGTGCGACCATCGCGGTCCTGCACGCGGTCAATCAATGTCGGGCTGATTTTCTTGCCGCCATTATCAAGCATGGCGTAAGCGGTGGTCAGTCGCAGCACCGTGGTCTCTTTCGAACCGAGCGCGAAAGATAAGAAAGTTGGCATAGTATCGGCAATACCGAATTTCTTGGCGTAATCGACAATCGTGTTCATGCCGACCTTGTTGGCCAGCCGCACGGTCATGACGTTACGTGATTTTTCAAGGCCAACGCGTAGCGGCGTGGGGCCGTAAAACTGTTGCGAATAATTTTCTGGCCGCCAGAGCGGCAACCCCGGCCCCTGACTATAGGCAAAAGGTGCATCCATCACGAGGCTCGACGGCGTAAAGCCGTTATCAAGAGCCGCCAGATAGACGAACGGTTTGAAAGAGGAGCCCGGTTGGCGCTGCGCCTGGGTCGCCCGATTGAACTGGCTCATTTTCGTGCTGAAGCCGCCGGTCATGGCATAGACGCGCCCCGTATGCGGGTTCATCGCCACGATGGCGCCGGAGACTTTCGGCACTTGGCGTAAGGCGAAACGGGTGCGATCGTCGCTCAGCGCCTCCGCCAGCACGACATCGCCGACACTCAAAACATCCGACGGCTTGTTTACGGCCGGACCAAACCCCCTAGCCAGCTCCTTACGCGCCCAGCGCATCTCTGCCCATGGAATCTGCGCCCCATGGCCATCGCGTAGGCCAATCTCTACCTTATCAGCCAAAATACGCAGCACGACGGCAAGCTCCCAATCCTCCCCCCCCGCCGGTATCGCAATAGCTGCTAGCTCGGCGCGCCAGTTTTGCATATTTTTCAAATGTGCGACTGGCCCGCGATAGCCCCGCACCCGCCGGTCAAAGTCGGTCAGACCGTCTCGCAGCGCTTTTGTCGCCGCACTTTGCAAGGCTGGGTCTAAGCTGGTTCGAACGACAAGCCCACCTTCCAGCACGGTTTGCTCGCCAAAGCGGTCGATTAAGTCACGGCGCACTTCCTCGGCATAATAATCCGCCGTGACCATTGCCTCGACGTCGCGCGTGTGCATGGTAATTGGCTCGGCCTGCGCCGCCTTGGCTTCCTCAGCCGTTATACGCCCGTCTTCCAGCATTCGGCCAATGACCCAGTTGCGGCGCTCCGTAGCTTTATCGTGATTTCGCACTGGATGGTAGTTGTTGGGCGCTTTTGGCAAAGCAGCGAGATAAGCGGCCTCGGCAATCGTCAACTCATCAAGCGCCTTGGCGAAATAGTTCTGTGCGGCGGCGGCCACGCCATAAGAGCGGTTACCGAGAAAAATCTGGTTGAGGTAAAGCTCAAGAATGCGGTTTTTGCTGAGCGCGCGCTCAATCCGCACAGCCAGAATCGCCTCCCGGATTTTGCGAGAGAAGCTGTATTCGTCGCCAAGCAGGAAGTTTTTGGCGACCTGCTGGGTGATGGTTGAAGCGCCGCCTGCCCGCTTGCCTTCCTTGACCTTGCGGAAATAATTGAGCCCCGCGCGGGCAATCCCCTCCGGATCGATACCGATGTGGGTGTAAAAATCTTTGTCCTCGGCAGAAATGAAGGCGTTAATCACCCGCTTGGGCACGGAGGCTATCGGGACAAAGACGCGCTGCTCCGCCGCTATTGTGGAAAGCAGACGCCCATCACCGGCATAAACGCGTGAGAGAATCGGTGGCCGATAATCTTTCAGAACCGCATGGTCAGGCAGGTCGCGACTGAAGACCGAAAACAGGTAAAAACCCGCACCAAGGCCAACCACTAATAGAATAAGGGCTATCGAAGCGAGATATTGGAAAAACCGCATGACGCAGGCCACCACATAAGTGAGAGGCGATAGATAAACGAAAATTGCCTCAAGATTGAGTCTTTTATGCGATGAAAAATAATGAGCAAATTCAATGGGAAAAATCTTTGATTGTCAGCACGTCTTTAATGCGCCTATGATGCGCGCTCATGTGAGGGAAGTGATTGCGCGGCTTAATATTGCGTAGCCACCTTCCGCAGACGCGGCAAAATGACGCTTTAGCGTAAAAAATGCCACTGCGATAATCGCTTACATGAGTTGTGTCGCCCTCGGGCGATGGATTTTGACCAGTCGAGGGAATTGTTCCCGCGACGCATAGATTTGCCGGTCATGGCGCCGCATCGCAGCTTGTAAAAGCGCTTGGTGGCGACAGTCTGGCGGGAGAGATAAAATGGCCAAGCGTATGCTTGTTGACGCCACGCACCCTGAAGAAACGCGTGTGGCTATCGTAGACGGCAACCGTCTCGATGATTTGGATTTCGAAGTTGCCAATCGCAAGATGCTGAAAGGCAACATTTATTTAGCAAAAGTGATCCGAATTGAGCCGTCACTCCAGGCAGCCTTTGTCGAGTATGGCGGCAACCGCCATGGCTTCCTGGCCTTCTCGGAAATCCACCCAGATTATTACCGCATCCCCGTCGGTGACCGGCCCGAAGAGTCCACTGCTGATGAGGATGACGATCTTGCTGGCGCCCCCATCATTACGGAAGGTCCTGGCAAACTCGCCTATAGCGATGAAGACAGCCGTGAGAATGAAGATAATAGCGAAAACGCCGAGCAGGTGACCGACGTCTCGGCCGCGCGCGATGGTGGCGCGGTGCCACAACCGACCTGGTCCGACGAACCTGGCTCCGGCACAGTGGCCGACCTTATCCCTGGCTTTGCGCTCGATAATAATGACTCTCTTATCCGTGATTTCAGCCAACCGGTCGTCAGCGAAGCGTCACTTTTGACTGAAGGCGGCGAAAGCGCGCCAGCAGATGAAGCCGCCCAGACAACGGAAACGAGTTTTGAGACCGTTGGCGGTGAAGCCGCTGACACGGCACCGGAGCGTTTTGTCCGCCCGCGTCGCCCACATTATAAGATTCAAGAAGTTATCAAGCGCCGTCAGGTCATGCTGGTGCAGGTAGTCAAGGAAGAGCGCGGCAATAAAGGCGCGGCGCTGACTACTTATCTGTCGCTGGCTGGCCGCTATTGTGTCCTGATGCCAAACACCGCCCATGGTGGCGGGGTTTCGCGCAAAATCACCAACCACCAAGACCGTCGCCGGATGAAGGAAATCCTCGATCAGCTTGAAGTGCCGGAAGGCATGGCGCTGATTTTGCGCACAGCGGGCATGGAGCAGGAAATCGCCGATATCCAGCGCGATCTCGATTACCTCCTGCGGCTCTGGAATAATATCCGTGAACAAACGCTGCAATCGAGTGCCCCGGCGCTGATTTACGAAGAGGCCAATCTCATCAAGCGCACTTTGCGTGATCTTTACAGCAAAGAGATTAGCGAAATTCTGGTGTCTGGTCGCGAAGGCTATGATCGCGCCCGCGATTTCATGCAAATGATGATTCCAGACGCGGTGGATCAGATTCGTTCCTACGAAGACCAGACCATCCCCCTCTTCTTCCGCTATCAGGTCGAAGAGCAGGTTGATGCGCTGCATAGTCCTATCGTGCAACTACGCTCTGGCGGTTATCTGGTCATCAACCCGACTGAGGCTCTAGTTTCCATCGACGTCAATTCCGGCCGCGCCACGCGCGAACGGCATATTGAAGAGACCGCGCTGAAGACAAACCTTGAAGCGGCGGAAGAAGTCGGGCGGCAGCTGCGCCTGCGCGACCTCGCCGGACTCGTGGTCATCGACTTTATCGACATGGAAGACGGGCGGAACAATGCCGCTGTTGAACGACGTCTTAAAGAATCCATGCGCTCTGACCGTGCTCGCCTGCAAATCGGCCGCATATCGCATTTCGGCCTGATGGAACTTTCACGCCAGCGGCTGCGGCCCAGTCTGCTCGAAACCAGCTTCGAGAAATGCCCGCATTGTGCTGGTCTCGGCTATGTCCGCGCCACCGATACTGCGGCACTCTCCGTGCTGCGTGCGCTGGAGCAAGAAGGCATAAAGAATCGTGGCGGCGATTATCGCGTCAAGCTGCCGTCCAAGATTGCGCTCTACATTTTAAATAATAAGCGCGCCGCGCTCCTTAATATCCAGCAGCGTTATGGCCTGTCAGCGAGTTTCGACGCTGATGACGAGCTCCCGCCCTCGACTTTCAGCCTGGAAAAGGCTAAGGCGCGCAGCCGTGATGATGTGGATGGTGGTCCCGCCGTTGATTTGGACGCGATCATGGCGTCGTCCGATGATACGCCAGATGAAATGGCCTTCCCCGTCCATGCCCATACGGTGAGCGAAAGCAGCGGTGTGCGCGAAGGTGGCCGCGATGGCCAACGTCGCGAACGCGGTGGTGACCGTGGCGAACGCGGTGGTGACCGTGGCCGCAACCGTGGTGGACGCCCCCCCCGTCCGCCGCGTGAATCTAGCCCGCCGGCTGATACGGCTGAAGCGGCGGTTCAAGATAACGAGCCGAGCGCGAGTCGCTTTGGTGAGGCTGGCGACGATAATATTCAAGCGGCCGCTGGTGACGATCAGCGTCCACGTCGGCGCGGTCGACGCGGGGGTCGCCGTCGTGGTGGCCGTGGCGAAGGTAATGAACGCGGCGAGCGCGCCACACGCGTCGAGAATGGGTCTGCGCCAGCAGAGGCTTATGCGGCTGATTTACAGGCACC
The DNA here is from genome assembly GCA_017996055.1 of Alphaproteobacteria bacterium. GTDB lineage: Bacteria > Pseudomonadota > Alphaproteobacteria > UBA9219 > RFNS01 > JAGOHT01. The sequence goes on along the minus strand of JAGOHT010000003.1, from coordinate 5,556 downwards.
GATTATCGCGCATGAAAATGGTGCTGGAGCAGTGCAACCACAGGTTCGCGACATACCCCGCACCATTCACGAGTTGGACACCACGCCTAAGGAAGATCGCGCACCGCGCATGTCGGCTCCCTATGAGGTCGTCAACGAATCGCCGGATAAGCCGAAGGGTGGCTGGTGGCGTCGGCTCACCGGGCAGCAGTAATGCTGCCGCGCAGTGCGGTCGTAAGTTTGTCCGCGCGCGCGCGCTGCTGTCTGGGAATTGTTGCCCTTGGTGTGGCGCTGCTGTTTCCTTGCCCGAGGCTCAATGCCCGACAAGAAGCGGCACCACCACGCCTCAATTATATTCGTGACGCCGAAATCGAATATGATCTACGCGCGATGATGACACCCATCATGCGGGTCGCCGGGCTCGACCCCGATGCCGTGAACTTTGTTCTGGTACAGGACAACGCCATCAACGCCTTTGTGGCCGGCGGCATGAATGTTTTTGTCAATACCGGCCTTATTCAGAAAACCGACAATGCCGACCAACTGATTGGCGTGCTAGCGCATGAACTCGGTCACGTCGCAGGCGGCCATTTGGTGCGCGGCACGGAAGCAATGCGGAACGCCTCCATCGAGACAATTCTCGGCATGGTCGCGGGCGTCGCTGCCGGTGTGTTGGCGAAAAACTCGGAAGCTGGGATGGCCGCCATCGGCGGGATGCAGGAGCTGGCGCAGCGCAACTATTTCAGCTTTAGCCGCGCGCAGGAAGGCTCGGCTGACGCCGCAGCGCTCCGTTTCCTCGATACTACCGGTTGGTCAGCGCAAGGCTTTTTGGCTTTCATGCAAAAGCTGGAAACGCAGGACTATTTGCCTAACAGCCGCCAGACAGAGTATGTCCGCACCCATCCGCTGACACAGGATCGTGTCGCTGCCGTGCAGCACCATGTCGAGACGTCGCCGCTTAAAGACAATGTCTTGCCCAGCGTTTATGCCTTGATGCACGCGCGCATCAAGGCAAAGCTCATTGGTTTTCTACAGCCCGAACATGCGCTGCTTCGCACCACAGACAACGACATAGATTTAACCGCCCGTTACAGCCGCGCAATCGCGCTTTATCGCACGAATAAACTGGAAGCGGCGCTAGCCCTCACCGACAAGCTAATAGCTGCCGAGCCCAAAGATCCGTTCTTTTTAGAGCTGCGCGGGCAAATGCTTTATGAGAATGGCCGTGTTGACGAATCCATCGCGGCCTATCGCAGCGCCGTGCGCTTGTTGCCAGGCTCTGCGCTCTTACAAGGCGCACTCGGCAATGCTCTACTGCAAAGCAACAGCAAGGCAGCAACGCGTGACGCCCTCAAGCATCTGCAGGAATCGGCGCGGCTTGAGCCGCAAGCACCGGCGACCTGGCGCGCGCTGGCAACGGCCTGGGGCCGTGATGCTGATGATAAGGAGTCGCGCGGCATGGCCGATTACGCTTTGGCGGAAGAAGCGATGACCAGCGGCAATACAAAATTGGCGCAACAACTCGCGGACCGCGCCCTGAAAAACCTTTCACCACGATCCCCTTACCGGATGCGCGTCCAGGATATGCGTCTGGTTAAAGACAATGCTGAATAGACGAGCCTTTGCAGACTTTTAACCCAATTTTCTGTTAGGTCGTTTGTTAAATGATGATATAAGTCAAGCCAATATCTCTTAACCTTTTAGGAGCCCGACGATGAAAAAAATGCTGACCCTTGCCGCCTGTGGCTTTTTCCTGGCGCTGCCAGTGCAAGCCGCTGACGAGGGACTGACCGCCGCGCAAAAGTCAGAAGTAGAAACCATCATCCGACAGTTCCTGATTGAAAAGGAACCTGAGACCGTCATGAAGGCGGTTGAAGTCTTGAAGCAGCGTGACCAGCAGCAGCAAATGGCTATCGCTAAAGAAGCCGTCGCGAAGCACAAAGACCGGATTTATGACGAGCCGAGTTCGCCGGTATTGGGCAATCCAAAGGGTGATGTCACAATCGTCGAGTTCTACGATTATGCCTGTGGCTATTGCAAAATGGCGCAACCGATTGTCGAAGAGCTGCTTAAGTCTGATAAAAATATTCGTTTCATCGCCAAAGAGTTCCCAATTCTTGGAGAAGGGTCTGTGCTCGGCGCGCGCGCGGCACTCGCCAGCGTCAAACAGAAGAAGTTTGAGAAATTCCATAGCACCTTGATGGGCTTTCGCGGCCAGATCAACGATGCCGCCATAGCTGATATCGCACAACGTGCGGGGCTTGATGCCGCCCAGCTTAAGCGCGATATGAACGATAAATCCATCGACGATATCATTGCGACAAACCGCAAGTTGGGTAATGACCTTGGCGTCCGCGGTACCCCGATGTTCATCATCGGCGACGCGGTCACTCCGGGCGCAATGGACGCCGAGGGTCTCAAGAAGGCTGTTGCCGATGCCCGCGCCGCAAAAAAGTAATCTGTGCGGAGCGTCAGCTAAATCCGCCGCCGCGCCACAGCGCGGCGGCGATGTGCTGATTCTCTCCGGCCCCAATCTCAATCTCTTGGGCGTACGCGAAACCAATATTTACGGTAAGACGACGCTGGCCGACATTGAGCTGGATTGTCTGGCAGTGGCCAAGGAGTTAAAGCTCTCAATTGAATTCTGCCAAAGCAACAGCGAGAGCGAGCTTATTAATTGGGTGCAGCAGTCGCGTGGCGCTTTCCGCGCGATCATCATCAATGCCGGTGGCTACACCCATACCTCCGTGGCGTTGATGGATGCGCTGATGCTGACCGAATTGCCCATCTATGAAGTGCATCTCAGCAATATTTTCCGCCGTGAAAGTTTCCGGCACCATTCCTATATTTCCTACGCCGCAACTGGCGTGATTTGTGGTCTTGGCGCAGCTGGCTATACGCTGGCGCTGCGCGCTGTGGCGCAAAATCTCCAAACAAAAGCCTAAAACAGGAACCGACAATGACGACGAAGTTCGATATTGATGCCGACATGGTTCGAAAGCTTGCTTTGCTGCTGCAAGAGACCGGCTTGAATGAGATTGAATATGCCGAGGGCGAAAAACGCATCCGGCTCCATCGCGCGCCGCCGGTCATGACACAAAGCATTATGCAAATGCCCCATACCACGATGGTCGGAGCTGCCCCAGCGGCAATTGCTGCACAGCCAGCGAACGCGCCGGAATCAGTTGGTAATGCCCATGCCAATGCGGTGACATCGCCTATGGTTGGCACAGCCTATCTGTCGTCCGAGCCGGGTGCGAGGCCGTTTGTCAGTGTCGGAGATACCGTCAAGCCAGGCGACACATTGCTGATTATCGAGGCGATGAAGGTGATGAACCCCATCAAGGCGACCACTGGTGGCGTAGTGAAAGAAATTCTCATTCGCGACGGTAAACCGGTCGAATTCGGTGAAGCCTTGATGATAGTGGCATAGGGTCAAGCCGTGTTTGAAAAAATCCTCATTGCCAACCGCGGCGAAATCGCTCTTCGCATAGTGCGCGCCTGCCGCGAAATGGGCATCCGGACTGTCGCTGTCCACTCGACAGCCGATGAGAGCGCTATGCATGTCCGCTTTGCCGATGAAAGCGTCTGCATCGGCCCGCCCAGCGCGCGTGAAAGTTATCTGAACATTCCAGCCATTCTGACCGCTGCTGCGGTAACGGGTGCGGATGCCATCCATCCCGGCATCGGGTTTATGTCGGAGAATGAAAAATTTGCCGCGATGGTGGAAGAGCACGGCTTCGCCTTTATCGGTCCGACACCGGAGCATATTCGCATTATGGGCGACAAGGTCACCGCCAAAAAGACGGTGATGGATTTGGGCCTGCCGACGGTTCCTGGTTCGGCCGGAGCATTGCCGACACTCGAAACGGCGCAGGAAACTGCCCGCTCTATTGGCTATCCGGTACTCATTAAGGCGGCGGCGGGTGGTGGCGGCAAGGGTATGAAGGTCGCTTTTAGCGACGATGAATTGCGTGAAGCCTATCAGTTGGCGCGCGGCGAAGCGCGTGCAGCCTTCGGCAATGACGAAGTCTATATGGAGAAATACCTGGTCCATCCACGTCATATCGAAGTGCAGCTGCTGGGCGATCAGCATGGCAATGCCGTGCATTTCGGTGAGCGCGATTGCTCTATTCAGCGGCGCCACCAGAAGGTCGTTGAGGAAGCGCCCTCACCAGCACTGAACTTGGAGCAACGCACCTATATCGGCGAGCTTGCGGCCGATGTTATCCGCAAGCTAGGCTATCGCGGCGTCGGAACGATGGAATTCCTGTTCGAGAACGGGAAATTCTATTTCATCGAAATGAACACGCGCTTGCAAATCGAACACACAATTACCGAAATGATTACGGGCATCGATTTGGTGCGCGAGCAAATTCGCGTCGCAGCCGGTGTGCCGCTCAGCTATAAGCAAAGCGATATCCGCTTTAACGGCCACGCCATCGAATGCCGCGTTAACGCTGAGAACCCGAAGACCTTCATTCCATCACCGGGAAAAATCGTTGGCTACCATGCGCCGGGCGGTCTTGGCGTCCGCGTCGATAGCGCGCTTTACGACGGCTATAAAATCCCGCCGCATTACGACAGCATGATTGCCAAGCTGGTGGTGCATGGCACATCGCGCAACGAATGCCTGCTGCGGCTCAAGCGCGCGCTCGACGAGTTCGTCATCGGCGGCATTGAGACGACGCTGCCGCTGCATCAGCAAATCATCGCTCAGGCCGAGTTTATCAACGGCGATTACGATATTCACTGGCTGGAGAAATTCTTGCTCCGGCAGCAGGACGCATGAGCTTTACCCTGACGGATGCCGACGCACTCCGCACCCAAGTCTCGGACTGGCGGAGCGCCGGTGCGCGCGTGGCGTTTGTGCCCACCATGGGTGCGCTTCATGCCGGCCACGCTGCGCTGGTGACACAAGCTTGTAAGTATGCCGATCGTGTTGTCGTCTCGATCTTCGTCAATCCGAAGCAGTTTGCCCCACATGAAGACTTCAGCCGCTATCCGCGTCAGTTGGCGCAGGATGAGGCGCTGTTGCGTGAAGTGGGTTGCAACGCGCTCTTTGCACCGACGGTCGAAACGATTTATCCGCCGGGCTTCGCTACCAGTGTCGATCCTGGTCCTTTGGCGACGGTGCTGGAAGGTGCCGTGCGGCCTGGCCATTTTGTCGGCGTCGCTACCGTCGTCACGCGGCTCTTACAACTCGTCGCGCCCCACATCGCCTTGTTCGGCGAGAAAGATTATCAGCAACTGTTCGTCATCAAACAAATCGTGCGCGACTTGGCGCTGCCTTTCGTCATTGAGGGCGTTCCGACCGTGCGCGCCGAAGATGGGTTGGCACTCTCCAGCCGTAACGCCTATCTCTCCGCCGCTGAACGTGCGCAAGCGCTCATCTTGCCAACGACGTTGCAACGCCTTGCTAGCATCGCGCCAAGGGCAACAGATTTAGCTGCTCTTATGGATTCGGGGCGTGCCGCGATTGTGGCGGCAGGTTGCAAGCTTGATTATCTCGCGCTCTGTGACGCGGCAACGCTAGCCCCTCTCACGACGCTTGACCGCCCCGCACGTCTGCTGGTG
>JAGOHT010000091.1 GCA_017996055.1 Alphaproteobacteria bacterium | reverse complement strand
TACATCGGCGACTTCTGGCGTAACCCCCGACCCGATAGCCCAAACCGGCTCATAAGCGATAACGAGGTTCGCCGCCGTATATTTTTCCGGCAGTGATTCGCGGAGCTGTTTCTCGACCGCTTCGGTTTTTTGCCCGGCGTCATATTCAGCACGGGTTTCTCCGACGCAGAGAATAACTGTTAAACCAGCCTGCTGCGCCGCGGCAACTTTGCGCGCAATCAAAGCCGAATCTTCTTTATGGCCCGTACGGCGCTCCGAGTGCCCCAAAATGACGTAGCGGCACCCCATATCAATAAGCATAGCGGCACTGATATCACCCGTATAGGCGCCATGATTCTCTGGGTGACAATCCTGCGCGCCCAGGCGCAGCGTACTATCCGCCAGCACTTCGGCTACCGGCCAAAGCAGCGTATGGGGTGGACAAATCACGATATCTGCACCGAGATTGCGGTGCGTGCTCAGACGCTGGACAAGGTCATTCGCCAGGGAAAGTCCTGAAGTCAAGCGACCGTGCATTTTCCAGTTTCCGGCGATAATTCTGCGGCGACGTGACATGGCGAGCTGAATCCGATAAGGGAGTGGTTAAATCAGTTGTTTTGGCTCAACGATCGTGACACAAAACCAAGCGCTGGGCTTTGGCAACACAGTGTGGGTCATATCCTTTTAACAAAATCTAAACAAGGTTTTTTTCGATGTTACGTACGATGCGTGGTGCCGCTGAGACCTGGATCGTCAAGCTCTTGATGGTCTTTCTGGTTATCAGCTTCTCGATCTGGGGCGTCGGCGATATTTTTCGCGGCAACCCTCAGCAACGCACCGTCGCCTGCATCGGCGGCTTTTACCTGCCACTCAGCTTTCTCTTTGGCTCCAGCGCCTCTATTTGTATGGGGGAGCGCATTAGCATTCGGGAGCTGCAACTCGATTTCCGCAGAACCTATGATCTGGAGCAGCAGCGGCGCGGCGCCGATTACACAATGGAAAAGGCCAAGCAACAAGGGCTGCTTGACCGCGTAATCCGCGAATCGGTCGCGCGCAAACTGTTCGACCATGTCGCCAAGGAATTCAACCTACGTTACGACACCAAGGCCGTCCTAGCACAGCTGGCGAACACGCCCGATTTGCGCGCCAAAGACGGCACCTTTGATAAGGACAAGCTCAAACGTGCCATGCAAAACATGCACATGAACGAAGATGAGTTCATCAATTATATGCGCGAAACCTTCTCACGCGACCAAAGCATCGGAATCTTTAGCCTGATGTCCTATCCACCGCCGGCCTTATTCAACGAGTATCTTAAAGCGCGCGGTCAGGAGCGACTTATTCAAATTCTCAAGCTTAGTCACGACAAAATGCCGGTGCCGCCAGCGCCGGAAGCATCGGTGCTAGAAAAATTTCACCAAACCCACAACATCCTTTTCACCGCACCGGAATACCGCAGCTTTACGGTGCTGCGGATAAGCCAGGATGAAATTGCGCAGAATACCCCTGTCAGCGATGCAGAAGTGGCAGAAGCGTTTACGAAGCGGCAGAAAGAGTTCGCACATGGCGAACAGCGCGATATTCTACAAGTCGTCGTCGGCGACGCCGAAGCTGCCCAAGCACTCGCGAAGGCAGCGCAAGAAAAGCATGACCTACGCCAGGCTGCAGAATCCGCCAAAAAAGACGCCGTCGTGCTCGAGAATCAGACGGAAGAAACCATCCCACCTGCGCTTTTCACGACCGTGTTTACCGCCGAAACCGGCACCATCAGCGACCCGATTAAGACCGATTTTGGCTATCACATCGTTCAAGTATTGAAAATTAAGCCGCCTTATGTGCCGGTCTTGGCCGATGTGAAAGATAAACTGCGGGCAAAGCTGCAACGCGAACATGCGGTTGAAGCAGCACAGGAAGTGGCCAATAAGGTTGATGATGAGATTGGCGCGGGCAAGAGCCTTGACGAAATCGCTGACATCTATCACCTGACGACCAGTAAATTCACCGAGCTCAATCGTGAAGGTGATAACAAGAAAGGCAAAAAATCTGACTTGCCGACTGGCGGCAATATGATTTTACAGAACGTTTTTGGGCTAACAGAAGGCGAAAATAGCGCCCTGCTTGACGACCACCGCGGCAATTTCCTGGTCGTTCGTGTCGATAAAATCACCCCAAGCCAAGTTGAGCCCATAGCAAACGTTCAAGAAAAAGTGTTGGCCGCTTGGCGTAAGGAGCAGCAGCGCAGCGCAGGTGCCGCCGAAGCCGGTAAAATTATGGCCGAGTGGCAAACGAAGCCGCAGGCTTTCGCGGACCTCGCTAAGCGTCCGGATATGGCAAGCGGCGAAGAAAAAAGTATCGCCCCATTGCATGGCAATGTCGCCTATCTGCCAGTTGATTTGCAAAACCGGATTATCGAGATGAATGTCGGTGAAATTCGCATCGGCCGCGATGACGATTTTCAGTATATCGTGCGCCTGACCGGCTATCGCGCGTTTGACCCGATAAAAAATACGGAGGCACAGTCGGTTGACCGCAGCAGTTTTGAGCGGGGTTGGCGCGGCGACGTGCTAGACCAGTTCGAGATTTTGTTGCGCGCCAACTACCCCGTCGCCATCAACAACACAATATTGGACGAAATTCGAACAGCGGATAGCACCCGCGACTAAGGCGCTTACGCGCCAGAGCCTCGCTTAGTTACCGGTGCGGACGTAACCGCTGGCCCCGGCCTCGCCGCCTGCACCGTGATAGACGCCCGCAATGCTGCGGCTTTCATCAAAGTGCTTTTGCAGCGTCGCCGTTGCAGCGACATCGGCCAGCAAACGCTTGGCCAACAGCTCATTGAGTTCACGATCGGACTCGGTCATTGTGCCCTCCTGCCGCACAGGAATTGTGCGTCAGCGAAAGAATATCGCACCGCAGTAAATCATTATTAAATTTTGGCAGCAAATTACGTAAAATTTTATTTATCGCAGGACGCTGATTGGCTTGCTTTTCTACTCCATTGCCCCAAATCATAGTCCGCTATCCCCCCGTTCACTCTGAGGAGCCCCTCGCATGTATAAGTTGTTTTACTCACCTGGCGCCTGCTCTCTTGCCGTCCATGTCGCGCTTAAAGAATGCGGCGCACCATTTGAGGCCATCAATACTTCCATTTCGGAAGGCAAGAATAAGACGGCTGAATTTTTGAAAATTAATCCGCGCGGCCAGGTGCCAGTGTTGATGGACGGTGAAACGCCGATCCGCGAAGGCGGCGCAATTTTGACCTATCTGCTCGATAAGGAAAAGTCGCCATTACTGCCATCAGGCGGATTGCCCCGCGCCGCAGCGCTGGAATGGTTGATGTGGTGCAATGCCTCGTTGCATCCGGCTTATAGCCGTATTTTTTGGCTCAACCGCGTTGTACAAGATGAAGCGCAGAAGAAATCGCTGTTAAGCGCCGCACGTGATGTCATCAACAGCTACTGGGACGAGGCGGAAGCACGCCTGGGCAAGCAGGCTTTCCTCGCTGTCGAGCAATGCACGATTGGCGACATCCTGCTGACTGTCATCGCCGACTGGAACGGCTGGCTGCCGGAGCCGATTAAATTCGGCCCCAATGTGAGCCGCGTATTACGCGCCGTTTCGCAACGGCCTGCCTATCAAAAGGCTCTGGCCGCCGAAGGCATATCTGCTTATAAGGCCGCGGCCTGATCAGGCCGCCATTCAATCAACATGAAAGGGCTTGCGGCGGAAATTATGGTGCGCCTCAATTACGCGCACCGTACCCGTCGCAGCCCGCATCACGATTGAATGCGTCTCGGCCCCACCGGCATAGCGCCGCACACCTTTCAGCATCGCCCCATTGGTCACACCTGTCGCGGCGAACATAACATCGCCATGCGCCAGGTCATTGAGGCTATATTTGCGGTTGAAATCCGTGATGCCCATGCGTGTGGCGCGCGCTTTTTCGTCATCATTCCGAAAAACCAACCGTCCCTGCATCTGCCCGCCGATACATTGCAATGCCGCCGCAGCGAGCACACCCTCTGGCGCGCCGCCGATGCCCATATAGAGATCGACACCGGTTTCGGCCTGTGCCGTCGCTATGATGCCAGAAACATCACCATCGCCGATCAGCATGATGCGCGCGCCGGTTTCGCGCACTTTCGCAATCAGATCTTCATGGCGCGGCCGCAGCAGAATACAAACCTGCAAGTCCGTGACATCCGCCTGCTTTGCCTTCGCCACCGCCAGAATATTCTCAGCCGGGCTAGCGTCAAGATCGATAACCCCGTCCGGGAGGCCGCCGCCAACAGCGATTTTGTTCATATAAACATCGGGGGCATTGAGAAAGCCGCCCGATTGCGCCATGGCGACGACAGCGAGCGCGTTATACCCGCCCGAAGCGGCGATCGTCGTGCCCTCTAGCGGGTCAAGCGCGATATCTACCTTCGGTCCCCGTCCCTGCCCGACACGTTCACCAATATAGAGCATCGGCGCTTCATCGCGCTCACCCTCGCCAATGACCACCTGACCATCGATTTCCAGGCTGTTCAGCGCTTTGCGCATGGCATTGACCGCCAACTGGTCAGCCTGCTTCTCGTCGCCACGCCCAACATGAGTTGAGCACGCCAGGGCCGCCGCCTCCGTCACACGCACAACTTCAAGCGCTAAGTTGCGATCCATGGAGCAATTCCTCAGTGAGGGTTAAGTTTGTCAGCTGCGCTACGGGCACACCAAACGGCAATGTCTTTCGACCACGTGCAATATCGATAATATCCGCAACGACTGCACAGGCTGTCACGGTGCCACCCGCACCAGCCCCCGTCATCGTAATCGGCCCCGTATACTCGCCATGCAACGTAATCGCATTCATTGACCCCGGCAAGGCCGCCAACGGATCATGCAACAGCAGTGTTTCCGGCATGACGCTGACGCGGACTTTGTCGCCCTGTCGCGTCGCGCTCGCCACCAGCTTAATCATCATGCCGTCGCGCCGCGCCTGCAACACGTCATGCCGCCGCAGCCCGCGTATTCCTTGCGGCTTCACCTGTGCAATGTCAAACGAACCGCCAAACGCCGCCATCGCCAGCACGGTGATTTTCTGCAGGGCATCATGACCATCAATATCAAGTGTCGGGTCGGCTTCAGCAAAACCTGCCTCCTGCGCTGCCTTCAATGCCGCGTCAAAATCGCAATCCTCGCGCGCCATACGCGACAAAATATAATTGCAGGTGCCGTTCAGAATGCCGCGAATACTGGTCACGCGGTTGGCACCCATGCCTTCGCGTAAGGCCTTAATGACCGGCACCCCACCGCCAACCGCCGCCTCAAAACACAGCTGTGCGCCATGCTGCTCGGCCAAGGTCGCCAGTTTGACTCCATGTTTCGATAACATGGCCTTGTTGGCTGTGACATAGGCTTTACCATGCGGCAGTGCTTTCGTAACAAGCTGCAGCGCCGTGCCATCCTGGCCGCCGATTAGCTCGACAATAACGTCAAGATCATCGGCCTCTGCCATACTTAGCGGGTCGTCATGCCAGCGATAGGCCGAGACATCCGGCACCCGCTTCCGCCCCGCATCCCGCGCACTGACAGCAACAAGCTGCAAAGGTCTACCGGCGCGCAAAGCCAAAAGCTCCGCCTGATCTTGCAGGAGGTGCACTGTGCCAAGCCCCACCGCCCCCAAACCAACAATCCCAATCCGCAGCACCGGCTTATCCATGCAACCTCAACCCTTACCCTGTAAAAAATGCTTGATACCACGGCAAGCTTGGCGCAAGCGATGCGGGTTCTCAATAAGCGCCAGCCGCACATGACCATCGCCATATTCGCCAAAACCGACGCCTGGCGAGACAGCCACATTTGCTTCCTTGATTAGCAGCTTGGCGAACTCTAGCGACCCCATCGCCTTGAACGGCTCCGGTATCGGCGCCCAGCAGAACATGGTAGCAGGCGGTGGTGGCACATCCCACCCCGCCTGCTTCAAACCGTCGATTAACGCGTCGCGCCGCTCTTTATACATTTCCCGAATTTCGGTGACGCAATCTTGCGGACCATTCAGCGCCGCCGCTGCCGCAACCTGAATAGGTGTGAAGGCACCATAATCGACATAGGATTTGAACCGAGTCAGCGCGCTAATCAGCTTGCGCGATCCAACGGCAAAACCAACACGCCAGCCCGGCATATTGTAGGTCTTGCTCATCGAGGTAAACTCGACGGCGATTTCCTTCGCGCCAGGTATCTGTAAGATTGATGGCGGCGGACTCCCGTCAAAATACAGCTCAGCATAGGCCACATCCGAAAGGATATAGATTTGTTGTTCCAGGCAGTATTCAACCACCTTGCGATAGAACTCTAAATCCACCACCTGCGCTGTCGGGTTCGAAGGGTAGGATAAAATGACACAGAGCGGTTTTGGAATACTGTGCTTGACCGCGCGCTTGAATAGCTCAAGAAAATCATAGCCCGGCCCAACCGGAATATGGCGTAGCGCCGCGCCCGCCAGAATAAAGCCGAACGGATGGATAGGGTAAGACGGGTTGGGCACGACGATTACATCGCCTGGCGAGGTGATAGCCTGCGCCAGATTGGCGAGTCCTTCCTTAGACCCCAGCGTCACCACACATTCCGTCTCAGGATCAATCTCAACGCCAAAGCGGCGCTGATAATAGCCGCAATGCGCCCGCCGCAGTCCTGGAATACCCTTCGACATCGAATAGCGGTGGGTCTTGGGATCGCGCACCGTCTCAACCAGTTTCTCGACGATATGTGGCGGTGTTGGCTGATCAGGGTTGCCCATGCCGAGATCAATAATGTCGGCACCCGCCGCGCGCGCTGCCTGTTTCATGCCAGTCACTTGCGCGAAAACGTAAGGCGGCAAACGCTTGATACGATAAAAGTCTTCGTTGTTCATCACAGACACTCTCTTTTGGCCACCCTTTCTAGCGGGCTTGTGTGCGCCGCGAAAGGTGCTTTGTTGACAAATTCAGTTATGTTTTAAGGGGGGAAGTCTGTGCCAGCCCCTAAGGGGCATGCGCGGATGCTGCAGCGACAGGCGGCGCGGACGGATCAGGCAACAAAGCCAATCCCGCCTGGCGCTCATTTTCCAAAACCGTCTGTTGCGTCGTGCGCACAGCCAGCGGTGGAATATTGGTTGGGCGCGCAGGCACGCTGGCAAGGTTAGGCCATACCGCATCTCGGCTATCAACACGCAAAATACCGGCACGATTTGCCATCGCACCAGGCGGTGGCTCACCAGTCAAATCGTTGAGCAAAGAATTATCCGCACAGGCGACAAGAAAAGCACAGGAAACCAATAAGATAAGCATCCCAAAAGCATTGGCTTTTTTGTGTGGATTAACGTATGCCATAGGCCATAGTTCGCGGTGCTTGTGGATGGGTTCTCATGTCTGAAGAAGACAGTAACGCTAAAATCGGCCGCCGAAAAGCCCCTTTGACAGAAGCGGAGCTAACAGCTGCGCGGCTACTGATGATCCGCGAATTCGTGTCACGCAAGCAGCCGCCGGAATCTGACGCGCCAGAGGCTCTTTCAGCCTCCGCTGACCAAGCGGAACCTAACGAGATAGACCAAGCACCGCCTCCCCCCGATGAAGCGGTTTTGCCGCTGCAATCAGCGCCCTTCGTCACCAGCCCAGCACCTGAAACTCATCCTGCAGAGGCTAATGAGGCAGAAGAGGCTGATGAGGCAGAAGATTCTGCTGCCCTAGAAGAAACAGTCGCCGATGCAGTTCCCCTTGAAGACGCTACAGAAACACCCACCCCGGTTGCGGACCCGCCCCCGCCACCATTGCATGATCACCATCATACAGCTGAGGCAGAAAAGCCTGATCCGGTAAAAATGCCTGACCCGGTCGCGCTCGGGCAGGCCTTCTTTAATTTAATGGAAAAGAGCCAGCCTCTGATTCATGATTTCGTGGAGCGCATCAAGCTAAACCCATCTGCCCTTGGCGGTGGTACGCAGAATCCGCTCAGCATGAGTCTGAACGCGCCCTGGATGCATATGACCCAGCAACTCTGGGCGAACCCGCAAAAGATGGTCGATGCCCAACTCGGCCTGTGGCAGGACTATATGCGCCTGTGGCAGAACACGACGAAGCGCTTCCTGGGTCAGCCCTACGAAACCATTATTGAGCCGCCCGCTAACGACAAGCGCTTCAAAGATGAGGCCTGGTCGCGCAACACGCTGTTTGACTTTATCAAGCAAAGCTATCTCCTCACCGCGCAGTGGATGCAGAAAGAAGTCGAAGCCGTCGAAGGCATGGAGCAGCCGGAGCTTCGTAAGGTTGAGTTTTATACCCAACAATTTATCGACGCGCTTTCGCCCACCAACTTCCTCTTCACCAATCCGGAAGTCCTGCGACTGACGGCGGAAACAGGCGGCGAAAATCTAGTCAAGGGTTTGCAGAATCTGCTGCAGGATTTAGAGCGTGGCCAGGGTCAGCTCAAAATCAGCATGTCCGATGAGAAGGCTTTTACGCTTGGTAAGAATATTGCCGCTACCGCCGGCAAGGTCGTCTTTCAGAACGATTTAATGCAGCTTATCCAATATGAGCCGCTGACCGATAAGGTACACAG
>JAGOHT010000090.1 GCA_017996055.1 Alphaproteobacteria bacterium | reverse complement strand
TTGTCCTGCGCCGTTTTGCTCCTTTTGAGCACGGCAGCCTGCAACCAGACGTCACATCCGCGTGAGCCGCAGGCTTCATTAGCGGCCTCGGCGGCGACAGCACCCAGTAAGGCTTATACGCTTGGCCCTGGCGACCGTTTGCGCATCAAGGTTTTTAACGAACAAGAGCTTTCAGGTGAGTTTGACGTCGATAGCGTTGGCAAAATTAACATGCCGCTGGTCGGCGAAATTCCTGTCGCCAAGCTGACCATCGCGGAAGTAACAAATAGCATTGTCGATAAGCTGAACACCGGCTACCTGCGCGACCCCAAAGTCAGCATTGATGTCATTAACTATCGCCCGTTCTTTATCCTGGGCGAAGTCTTGAAGCCCGGGAATTACCCGTTCACCAACGGCATGACGGCGGTCAACGCGGTTGCTGTTGCGGGTGGCTATACCTACCGTGCGGATAAAGAAGGGCTGACGGTGGTGCGGGCTGGCGACCAAACCAAGACCGAATACCATATTGATGAAACCGGCTCTGTTTTCCCTGGTGATGTCGTACGGGTGCCTGAGCGCTTCTTTTAAAGCGTGACAATCGTGGTCATAAAACTGCCTAGTGGCAATAAGTTTTAACGATTCTTTTTGCTTTAATTACCAGACGTTAATATTGTGCGGGCATTCTGACGCATACGCTCCTCTGCTTTTCCCTGTTCAGTCCGGATTCTTTATGTCGCCTCCACTCGCTGACCATCCGCCCAGTTCAGTCCATCTCGGCCCACGCGCCGTCACGCGTTATGGTAATGCGAACCCGTCGGATGGTTTGGAGTTTGCTGCGCTGGTGCGTCTGCTCAATCGGCGCAAGCATGTCGTGGTTGGGGTGACGGTTGCTTTTACGGCGGTAATGCTGCTGCTGGCCTTCACTTTGCCGCCGCGTTACTACGCCGAAGCGACGGTGATGCAATCGACGCGTAAATCGAATATCACCAATGTCGAGCAGGTTCTCTCCGGCATTGGTGTGGACAGTTCCGCCATCCGCAGTGAAATTGAAATTATCGGCTCTGGCGCGATGGTTCAGCGCGTGGTCAAGAAACTCAGCCTTATGAACGACCCCAGCTACAACCGTGCGATGGGCAGCAGCGCCTTTAATCCCGCGACATGGTTGCAGTCGGTGAAGCCCGGGCCGAAACCGGAAGCTTTGAGCGAAGTCGCGCGAGTCGGTGTTTTGGCCGAGGTCGGGAGTCGTTTGACCGTCAACAATGACGGTCGTTCTTTCGCCATCAAAATTGGCTTCAAGGGCAACACGCCAGAGCAATCGGCACTCATTGCGAACACTTTCGCCGACCTTTATCTGGTTGACCAACTTGAAACAAAATTTGAGGCGACTGAACGCGCGAATAAGTGGCTTGGCGAACGTCTCGCCGCGCTGCGCGAACAGGTGCAAGCTTCGGAGAATGCCGTCGCCGAATTCAAGAAGAAGAATAACCTGACCGAATTTAGCGGCACGACCATCACGACGCAGCAGGCCTCGCAGGTCAACGCGCAGCTGATTGAAGCGCGGGCTATGCGTTCGCAAGCCGAAGCCCGACTGCGGGGCGCGCAGGGCATGGTCAAGACGCGCGGCAATGTCGAATCGTCCGGAGATGTGCTGGCATCGCAGCTCATTGCGCGCTTGCGCGAGCAGGAGTCGGAAGTGCGGCGCGGCCTCGCTGAAATGACCAACCGTTATGGCGAGCGGCATCCAATTATCATCAGCAAGAAAGATGAGTTGCGCAGCATTAACGGCAAGATTGCCGAAGAAGTTGGCAAGGTCGTCAACGGGCTAGAGAACGAAGTTGATATCGCGCGCGCCAAGGAAAAGAGCCTAGAGTCTGAATTGACGCGCCTGCAGGATCAGGCCGGACGCGGCAGCGAAGCGGAAGTGACGCTCAAGCAATTACAGCGCGAGTCGGACGCCAACAAGACGCTCTATGAGACCTTCCTGGGACGCTTCAAGCAGGTCAATGAACAACAGAACATGCAGGAAGCGGATTCGCGCATTATCGCCCGTGCCGAGCTGCCGATGAGCACATTCTTCCCGAATAAGCTCATCTTCCTACTCATCGGCATCGTCGGCGGTCTCGGCGTTGGTCTGACAATCGCGTTCCTCATCGAATATTTCGACCGTGGCTTCCGCGGGATGCCGCAGATAGAAGAAACACTGAACCTCACCGCTCTTGGCATGGTGCCCGCGCTCAAGGATGTGACGGACAAAACGCCGGAAGATTACATCATCGAAAAACCGCTCTCGTCCTTCAGCGAGTCGCTGCGAACTATCCGTACTGGCATTCACTTCTCGAACGTCGATAAGCCGCCGAAAATCGTCATGTTCACCTCTGCTTTGCCGAGCGAAGGCAAATCGACAGTGTCGATGGCGTTGGCTCGTGCTTTGGCGCTGACCGGCAACAAGATTATTCTTATTGAGGCTGATTTGCGGCGGCCACGTTTGCGCAAGGCACTGGTTGGCGACCCCAAGAAGGGTGATATCTCCCATCTGCTCAGCGGCCAACGGACGTTTGGCGAAGTCGTGCAGCGCGATAAGCCCTCCGGGCTAGATTATCTGCCTGCGGGCAGCAAGGTGCCGAATCCGCAAGATTTGCTTGGTTCACAGCAAATGGAAAAACTGCTGCGCTTCTGCGCTGAGCATTATGATTTGGTTATCGTCGATACGCCGCCAGTGCTGGCTGTGTCTGACGCCGCGATGATCGCGCGCATTGCTGATTGCTCGGTCTTTATCACCCGCTGGGGCTCGACCCCGCGCGATGTCGCTGCGCAGGCGGTCAAATTACTGCGTAATTATACGGATAGAATTGCCGGCGCCGTGCTGACGCAGGTTGATCTCGAAGCGCATGTCAAATATGGCTATGGCGACATCGGCTACTATTATGGCCACTACCGCGAATATTATCATAACTGAGGCCGCACCATGACCGCGGCGCAACCAACGGTGCCGCGCGCACCGACCGTAGCACCGCGTCGGCCACGCACCAAGCGGGTGACGCTGGGTACGCGCCTGACGCAATGGGCGCTCTTGCTCCTTGCTCTTTATGCGCTCTCGTTGGCGGTTCCCGCCACATATGCCGGGCTCCTTTACGGACTGAGTGCCGATTTGCGCGACAAGCTTTATACCAGCACGGCGGCACCAGAAGAACGCCAGGCGTTGGCCGCCTACCGCAACCGCATTATCCCCGTCTGGAATGCCTGGTTGCCCTATGATGATTTGGCCCAGATTGTCCTCGCAGATGCTTATGAGGTTGGCATCACCAAGATGGCCGGACGGCAGATGATGTCCGAAGTGCTACGGCTGGAGACTGAGGCGCTGAAGCGCAACCCCGCCAACGCTTACGCTTGGTCACGTCTTGCCTATGCTCGCTTCATCTATAATGGCCCCTCGCGGCTAGTTGCGGAGCCGCTGGTGCAAAGCATTCAGGCCGCGCCCTATGAGCCCGCCTTGCTGCCGTCGCGTATCGTGCTGGCGCTCAAAATCGAGAAATATTGGACACCGGAATTAGCGGCGCTCTTCCCACAGCAGCTGGAGCGCGCCTGGCTGCGTCAAAGCATCGAAACCGTAGCGGCGGCCTATCAGGATGGCATCGAGGGGCAGTTGCGCGAGAAATTTGCGAATGACGTAGAGAAGCGTATGGCCTTCGACAAGATTATCAGCGGCATGGCTCCGCGCTAATCGGCGGCTTCGTCCGGATAACGGATGGCGCAGATTTCCAGCATCTCAACGCCAGCGGGCGTACGGAGCGTTACGCTATCGCCAATACGGGCTTTGAGCAGCGCGCGTGCTACCGGTGCAAGCCAACTGATTTTCCCCTGGCTGGCATCAGCCTCATCAACGCCGACAATCGTCACTGTATGCTCGCTGTCATCTTCGCGGGCATAGGTCACGGTCGCACCGAAAAAAACCTGGCTGCGATTTCGTTGCTGCTGTGGGTCAACCACCGTGGCACTTTCAAGTCTCTTAGTGATATAGCGGATACGTCGGTCAATCTCGCGCAACCGCTTTTTGCCATAGAGGTAATCGCCATTTTCCGAGCGGTCGCCATTGCCTGCCGCCCAGCTGACGATCTCGACAATCTTTGGCCGTTCGGTGCGCGACAGCTGACGCAGCTCCGTTTGCAGCGCCGCGAAGCCCCCGGGCGTCATGTAATTGGGCTGACCGGCGGGCAGGGCGTCCGGCTCATCGTCGGGCGGCGGCTCTTCGCCATCGCTCTCTTTGGTAAATGCTTTGCTCATTAATCCTGTTTGCCCGCAGATGCGCGGTCTGGCAAGAGCAGAGCACTAAGGCTTATAGAGCGCAGGCAGTTCCTGCTGCAGCCGTGCGAGCTTCGGCAAATCATGCGCCTGTATATAGGGATTATCCGGGTGCAGACGGGCGTAATCCTGATGATAGGTCTCGGCGGGATAAAATGCCACCAGCGGTTCCAGCTTGGTTACAATCGGGCTGGCAAAGGCTTTGGCGGCGTCAAGCTGCGCGATATAGCTACGCGCGACGCTTTCCTGACCGGCACCACTATAAAACACTGCCGAACGGTATTGCGGTCCGTGATCCGGCCCCTGGCGGTCAAGCGTTGTTGGGTCATGCGCGACGCTGAAGAAAACCTTGAGCAATGTGCCGAGTGTGACCTGCGTAGGGTCGTAGGTGACCTGCACAGCCTCGGCATGACCGGTCGAGCCACTGCTCACCAACTCGTATTGCGCTAAGCGCTCTGAGCCGCCCGCATAGCCGGATACTGCGCTCTGCACGCCTCTGACATGCTGCAAGACCGCCTGCACACCCCAGAAGCAGCCACCTGCTAGCACCACGGTGCGCGGTGTGCTAGTTTCCGGCACTGACTCATCCAACACCGCGTCGGGCAGGGGGGCTGCATTGGCCGCCGCGCCGCACAGGCTCATGCTACAGGCGAGGAGGGCGACTGCGCGCCGCATAAAACGTGAGGGTTTAAGCATATCGGAACTCCTGTCATGCAGCGTATGGCATGGCTGCGGAGATGCCTTCGTGGGCGTGCGCCATTTGGTTACAGCTGTAGCATAATCTTACCCGGTGCAGGTACTTGCCGCCCCCTCTTGCTGGGGACACCGAGTTTGCTTTTGAGTTCGGCCAGGGATCGGATGCCTTGGGCAGGTCCATCCGCATGGCCTTTTCGCAGCCACATATTGACGCCGCTCCAGCTTTTCCCCTTCACGGCGACCCATGCCCCCTTGGCATCGCGCTCCCAGATAGACTTGTCGAGGTGGCTGGGGTATTTGCCCTCTTTCGCGTGGAATAGCTGCATCCAACTAAGCACCCTCGCTGTTGTCATCGTGGCTTCAGGGTGCGGCGCGGGTTGCGGCTTTTGGGGTTTTTGGCGCACGAAACCATGGGCACGTTTAAATTCGGCAAGTGAACGTTCCGGCACGACATCAAGCCCGCGCTGGCCCTGACGCAGCGACTGGTTGATGGCGTCCCAGCTTTCGCCGGTAACGGGGCGCCAAGCCCCATCCTTTTCCCAAACGGTCTTGTCGGCATGACTGGGATATTTACCCTCTTTCTCATGAAAGCGTGCAATCCAGTTACGCAGCTTTTCGGCAGATAGTCTTTGTTCAGCGAAATAGCCTTTGGTTTCCAGCAAATGATTCAGTGACCGCGCATGTACACCGTCGCAATAAAGCCAGCCATCTTGGATATATTGGTCGATGACGCGCCAAGTGACGTTTCGAATAAGAATAGGTTTATTTTGGTTGTCGCGGTTCCAGACACTGCGGTCGCGCCAGCGCGGCGGCCGCCCTTCCATCGTTTTGAAAGTATCGACCCATTGCAGAATCTGGTTGGCGGAGAACCGCCGCCCATTGCCACTGCCAGTGCCGTTGCGAGGATAGGTCATTTCACGCGTGGCGACGGCATGGACAGCCGTCAGGCGTGTTGGCGCGCGCGGGGCATCCTGCGTTATTTCTACGGCGGCATCCTTCACAGTATCATGCGTCATAATATGACCGGGCTATTACCTTTATCTTGATCATATTTACGGCAAAACCCTGAAATTAAATAGTTTTAGGCTGCGGATTGTGCCTGACGGAACGTTTCTGAAACTAATTCCTGCAGTGTAAACTATAACCGCGCCCATTGTGGGCGGCTTTAGCTACAGCAGTACGGGATATTTGATGCGTGCAGAAGGGCAGCAAGAAGCAAGCGAGGAGCCGGATGCGCTGCTCTTTGTGCCGCCCGTTGACGTCAAACAAAGTGGCGCCGACCGTTTTGTGACTTGGGGGCGCGATGGGGCGCTCAATCTCCAGATTGTTGGCCAACTGCAGACAGTTGTCACCAACTTCGCCCAATCGGGCATTCGCTGGACTTTTGGCCGCGAGCAAGAATTTACGCTGCGCCCGCTGGGGCGCATCGATCAAGAAGCCCTGCGGACGAAAAAGGTTACCACGCTAACCCCCATGCTTGATGCCCGCCTGGAGGCCGAGAATATCGGCCGCCCTGTACGTAGTGCGATGCTGGCGGTATTTGACAAAATGTCGCTACAGGATGTCTTCATGACGGAGTTACACCTCCGGCTAAAAGATAGCCTTGAACCCCGCTTTGGCAAAGGTTCACGCGGCTTTTACGATCCGCAAGGCGTGCTAGAGGCCTCGACCAGGCCAGCAGACCCGGTTACGGATGTTGTGCGCTGGCACCATTTTAACCACAGCCTGCAAAGACAAGCTGAGGAATATGATTTCTCCGTCGCCTATTACAAACGCGACATAACCTTTAAGGCAGTTGATGCCGCTACTGGTAAGCCGCTGTTCCAAACGCAGGGCAACATTGCCGATGCTGATCAGCGTGGCGCCCCCATGGCGGCCAGCATTCTGCGCACGGTCTATGAAGCTTTGCCTGTCTTCATGAAACCCCTGCAAATCACCGATCAGATTCAACAGATCGATATGGGCTATGGCCGTCACCACGCCATCCGTTCGCAGAGTGACCGGCTAGAAATGCGCACCAATCACAACCCGATGGCGGGGTCACACCCCGCGTTGGAGAATTTGCTCATCCTTGGTGGTGCCTATCACGGACTGACGCAGCACAAAACGCCTGACTACGTGCTGACTGTCAAACCTGTAACCTATGGCGAAAAGACGGTCTTCGCCGCGCCAAATACCAGGCTGTTTTTCCTACAAGAAATGCTGAACGCAGCTGAAGTGGACACATCAGGGCAATTGCGCTTGCCGGGGCTGCGCTTATTTATGAAATACGAGCCTTATCTGCGCAAGGAACTGCATCTGCCGGAAAGTCATAAACTACCGGGATGGATTAACCGCGTGCGTGTTACGCCAGAGGGAATTCAGTGGCCGAATACGGCAGAAATCTCATCTGATCCTGCGGCCCTCACGCATAATCTTGCCAAGATAAGCTATGGCGGTAAGGTGGCGCGCTTGCAGTGCCCCGGCTATGCGGCGGAGCAGGGACTGGGCCTAACTTCTGACATCAACGAAGGGCGACGTTTGCGGATGGCGGCAGCGGTCGAAATCATGGCGCGCAGCAAAATCTTGCCCAATGTGCTGGGGCCTGAGCTTTCTACCCAAATTACAGATGCTTTTACGCAGCGATATCCGACGGTCTCGCCGAGCGCACCACAGCGTCACGCCAGCAGTAGCAAACCGTCACTCGACGCGCCTGTTGGTTGAGATAGCGCATTCATCATAAGAATCGATCCGCATCAGTAGGGGCAGGGACGAAGCTGCTGCGCGCCTGAAATAGTGCAAACAGTGATCGGCAAGATAATCATAAATTTGTCACGTGTGGCAGCAGAAAAAAGCTTGCCATAAACCCGGGTTCAAAGTAATTAGTAATTTAGCTAATTACAAGGATTGCGAAATGGAAAAAATATTTCAAGCGCTCTCTTCTACGACGCGGCGTAAAATTTTGGCTTATCTATCGGAAACCAGCATGAATGCTGGAGAAATTGCTAAACGATTCGATGTTGCCAAGCCGACCATCTCAAAACACCTGGATGTTCTTGAGAATGCCGGGCTGATTACTTCGGAAAAAAAAGGCCAGTTTGTCTGGTATAGCCTCGTGCGCGACAGCCTGGTGACGACCATGTACGACTTTCTCGCCGACTTTTGCCCTGTCAGCCGCCCATTAAAGAAGGAGAGTAAAAAGATCGCGCAAGCGAGGGAGAAAAATGGAGGAGCGTAAATCAAAACCCCATTGGCAACTCTTCTATATTGTTCTGGTCTTAGGGACAGGTGGAATTTTCTACATTGTTTTGAAGAGGAATGATCTTAACGATTCTGCAGCTTTATATTTGGGCCTTCCGCTCATCATTGCGCTTGGCTGCGCTCTCATCCCCAAAAGAAAAACCGCCATAGGCGCAACCATGAAGGGCATGACAATTGCTCTCCTTTTGTCGGCCTATGTCTTTCAGGAAGGTTATATCTGCATCTTGTTCGCCGCCCCGCTGTTTTACGGCGTGGGCGCCATTATCGCGCGACAAGTTGACAAAGCCAGAGCACGTAAAGAAAAGCCGCTCAGGGCTGCCGGGTTTGCAACAGTTTTCGCGCTTCTGTCTTTGGAGGGGACTACCCAGTTAACAACAGTAACGCGCGAACATACGG
>JAGOHT010000089.1 GCA_017996055.1 Alphaproteobacteria bacterium | reverse complement strand
CCTTAAGGCCAAAAATCAACGCACGAATGGCCGAACGAATGGGCGAATAGGGTAGCGGTTTCAAATCAAGTCCTGCATAAGGCAGCGTGTCATCGCCTATCGCCACACCAAGCAAACCATATTTATTATGCAAAATGACGAAATCGGCGATTTTGACCTGTTCCGGACTTGTGTCGTGGACGATTGGGCGAAAAAAGACGTGAAAACTGTTATCTAGCTTTTCTGCCAGCAGCTTAAAAATATCAGCCTCAATGTGGCGCGCTGGGTCTGCCAGGACCGCAATCGGCAGTTCCGAAGGGTGCATTTGCGCCATAAGAGTCACTATTCCGTTTACGCGACGAATCCGTCCTGTAATCTTATCACGCGATCCATCCTACCAGCCAGTTCCATATTATGGGTGGCCATCAACAACGCAAGATTCTGTCCGCGCACCAGCTCTTGGAGCATAGAGAAAACCTGCGCCGAGGTGGTGGGGTCCAGGTTACCGGTTGGTTCGTCAGCGATAAGAAGTTGCGGTTGATTGGCAAGTGCCCGCGCGATGGCAACGCGCTGCTGCTCTCCGCCTGATAGCTGCGCCGGGCGGTGGCTGCCGCGCTTTCCAAGCCCCACCATGGACAGCAGCGCCTCAGCCCGCTTCGCAGCGACAGATTGACCGATGCCGGCGATCATTTGAGGGACGATGAGATTCTCGGCGGCCGAAAACTCCGGCAGCAGATGGTGCATCTGATAGACATAGCCGATGAACTGTCGCCGCAAGCGCGTGCGCTCGGCATCGTTCGCGCGCGAAGCCTCGACCCCGCCGATGGTAATACTGCCGTCGGTTGGGTGCTCCAGCAATCCGGCGATATGGAGGAGCGTCGATTTGCCCGCACCGGAGGGGCCGACCAAAGCCACCAGCTCGCCGGGGTGGATGCTTAAGTTGCAGCCCTTAAGAATTTCCAGCCGGTTCTCGCCTTGCTGAAAAATTTTGGTGACGCCGGCTAACGCTAACGCAGGTTTATTCATAGCGCAGCGCCTCAACCGGATCGAGCCGCGCCGCCCGCAATGACGGGTAGATTGTCGCCAGAAAAGAGATAGTCAGCGCCATAGCGACGACCTGAACAACCTCATGCCAGTCCACCACGGCGGGCAGCTGCGACAGATAATAAAACTCAGCAGGAAAAAGCTTGGTATTGGTCAGCCATTGGAAAAATTGTCGTACGTTCTCAATATGAGTGGAGATAAAAATCCCTAAGCCGCTGCCAAAAAGGGTGCCGAACACGCCGATGCTGGCGCCGCTCAAAAAGAATATCCGCAGCACCATCCCTTTGGTTGCCCCCATGGTGCGCAAAATAGCGATGTCCCTGCCCTTGTCTTTCACCAGCATGAACATGCTCGAAATCACATTAAAGGCTGCAACCAAGATAATAAGGGTCAGGATGAGGAACATCACATTGCGCTCAACTTGCAGAGTGCCAAGAAAAGTCTGGTGTCGCTGCTTCCAGTCCTGAATACGTGCGCCTGGACCGGCAACTGCCATTATTGGTGTATGGTAGTCCGCCACTCTCATTTGATCGGCGATAAAGACCTCAATTGCCGTTACGGCTTCTGGCAGCCGGTAAAAAATCTGCGCCGACTCCATCGGCATGAAGACAAACGTATTGTCATACTCATACATACCGACATCAAAGATTGCGACGATAGGGTAAGCGCGCATTCGGGGCATGGAGCCAAAGGCGCTTGAACGGCTTTGCGCTGAGACCAGTGTCAAATTATCGCCGACGGCAAGACCTAGACGCTCCGCCATGCGCACGCCGATGGCAATGCCGTCATCTTTGAAGTTCTTGAGGTCACCGCCGCGGATATGGTCCGAAAGGCCAGGTCGTGTCCGCATATCCTCGACCTTCAGCCCACGCACCATAATGCCCTGCGCCGTGCCGTTCAGTGTAATCAGCGCCTGCCCTTCAATAATCGGGTTCGCCAGCTTGATACCAGGGATTTGGCGGACTTTCTCCAGGCGCTGTTCATAATCAAATAGCGGGCCGCCCGCATAGGCCACGACGTTGATATGGCCGTTAAGCCCAAGAATGCGGGTGAACAGCTCTTGCCTGAAACCGTTCATCACCGCCATAACGACGATAAGTGTCGCGACGCCGAGCGCGATGCCAAGCAACGAAAACCAGGTGATGACGGAAATGAAGCCCTCAGCTCGGCGGGAGCGCAGATAGCGCCAGCCAACCAGCCGCTCAAAAGGAGAGAAGAACATTGTTACGCCATACCAGGAATGTTGTAGGGAACCTATAGAGAAGAAATAAGGCAAGAATTGGCCGGTTAGGCCGCTTCACTGATCTGCTTGAGCGCAGCTAGCCCCTGCTCAAACTGGCCCCCGACCATCTTGTCGCAGTTCATGATAATCGACATGGCCTTACCCATGAAATTATTCTTGCCCGACATGCTCCAAATGACCATGGTTTTGCCATTAGTGGCTTGAAAGGTGAATTCCGCCTGGTTAGTCGCCCTCATCGGCTTCTCGAAATCCAGCCGGAACTTAACGCTCTGAGCTGGCGTGCTTTCGACAATCGACATGCCCCCAACGCCGACCTTCATATTACCAGCCCACTTCATTTGCGCGCCGACGCCTGCATCCGGACCACTGAAACTATTGGTGGCCTGTGGATCAAGCTTGGCCCAGGGCGACCAGGCATCCCACAATTTGAGATTGTTGACGTGCTTGAATATCGCTTCCGGTGCAGCGTTCATCTCTAGCGAGCGTGTGATGCGGAACGCTTCCGGTTGGGTATGTACGTAGTAGGCGAAGCCACCGAGCACGATCAAGAGAATAAACGAGAACATGCGGCGTCACTCCTTAGCGGGTTTGTTGTTGGTATCCATTTTCTGGGCACAGAGTTTGAATAATTCATCGTCCTTCGCAGGGCCGAGCGGTTCGCCATTGAAGGTTAGCAGACCGCCTGTCACCGTCACAGTGCCGAGATTAATCCGCGATTGTTCAAGTGTATCATAAGGCGCGTTCTGGTTTGGCAGCCAGTGCGCCAATGCGGGTGTGATTTCGACCGTAATCGTCTCCGGCAGTTTGAGCTGCGCCTCGGCGGGGATATCCGCAGGCACAACCGATCGCCCCATTGTGTCAACGCCGGGTTGATAGTCGGCGCTCTGGAATTGCTCATGCAGCAAAAGGAAGGTGCAGGCCTCACGGCTGATGGTCAGCTCCGGTACGGGTGGAATGGGCGGTGGTGTATAGGGGCACTCCCCTGCCCGAGCTGGCAGCACGACCGCAAGGAATGCGAGCGTTGTCAGCCTCTGCTTCATTCCGCCACCGCTTGCCAGGCTTGCTGCAGCTTGACGAGCACAGCTTCCTGCTCTTGCAGTCGCTGACGCTGTTCCGCCACCACTTCCGGCGGCGCTTTGGCGACGAAATCATCGTTTGCCAGTTTCTGCGCCAGCTTGCCGATTTCCTGCTTCAGCTTTTGAATTTCTTTCTCCAAACGCACACGCTCGGTACTAAGGTCGATGACACCGGCTAATGGCAGAAAAATCGTCATCTCATTGAGCACAACCTGCGCCGCTTGTTTGGGTGCAGCGGTGACGGCGGCCATAGCCTCGACACGCGCCAAGCGGCGTATCGTAGCCTCATGCGCTTTAAACCGTTGCTGCGAGAGCGTCGACGCATCCTTGATTTGCAAAAGCACTAGGGCGGCAACCGGAACATTGAGTGCACTCCGCACCGATCGGATTTCGCTAATCAGCTTGATGAGCCAGTCAATTTCCTGCTCAGCATTGTCGCTCAGAGTGCTGTTCGCCTCTGGCCAAGCCTGCTGCATCAGCATCTGTCCTGGCGCTGCTTCCAGCCCTTCCCATAACTCTTCCGTGATGAAGGGCATGACCGGATGCAGCAGTTTCAGCATCTGCGCCAGCACCCAAGCGGCGGTGGCGCGCGTTTCCGCTTGGCCAACAGCACCCTCGGTCTGTAGCACAGGCTTAGCCAGCTCAACATACCAGTCGCAGAAATCATCCCACACGAATTGGTAGAGCGTCTGCGCTACCAAATCAAAACGATGGTCGGCATAATGCTGACGTAGCTTCTGGCTGACGCCGGAGACACGATTGACAATCCAGCCGTTCAGCGCGAGCTCAAGCTTGAGGTTGCCTTGCGCCATTTGCTCAGCATAGGCAGCATCATAAACACAGCCATTCATCTGGCAGAATCGTGCGGCGTTCCACAGTTTGGTAGCGAAATTGCGATAGCCCTCAATGCGCGCGGGTGACAGGCGGATGTCGCGCCCGGGAGTGGAGAGCGCGGTGAGCGCAAAGCGCAAAGCATCACAGCCGTATTTTTCAATCATATCCAGGGGGTCGATCACGTTCCCCTTGGACTTCGACATCTTCTGGCCTTTTTCATCTCGTACGAGCGCGTGGATATAGACCTTTCGGAACGGCACATCGCCCATGAAGTGTAGCCCCATCATCATCATGCGGGCGACCCAGAAGAAGATGATGTCAAAGCCGGTGACCAGCACATCGGTCGGGTAATAGCGCTGCAGTTCTGGCGTTTTCTCCGGCCAGCCCAATGTAGAGAATGGCCACAACGCCGACGAGAACCAGGTGTCCAGCACGTCATTATCGCGCTGCAGTTGCTTGCCTGCACCAGCTAAGACTTGTGCATCAGATTCCGTCTCTGCGACATATACTTTACCGTCAGCGTCATACCAAGCCGGAATCTGGTGCCCCCACCAGAGCTGGCGGCTGATACACCACGGCTCAATATCGCGAAGCCAAGCGTAATAAGTGTTTTGCCATTGTTCGGGCACAAACTGTGTCTTTCCCTCCTCCACCGCCTTGAGCGCTGGGGCAGCCAACACATCGGCCTTCACATACCATTGCTCGGACAGCCACGGCTCGATAACCACGCCTGAGCGGTCACCATGCGGCACGACATGCGTAATGGGCTCGATTTTCTCGACGAGATCCAACGCTTCCAAATCAGCAATCACGCGCTTGCGCGCCTCAAACCGGTCGAGCCCGCGATATTGCGGCGGGCAGTTTTCGTTCAGACAGGCATGTTGGTCGAACAAATTGATGAGGCCACCATTCATCTGGCGCTTGAAATAGTCCTTATGGCGATGACGTTGCCAGACTTCAAAGTCGTTGAAGTCGTGCGCCGCTGTAATCTTCACCGCACCGCTGCCCTTCTCAGGGTCTGGATATTCATCAGCGATGACTGGAATGAGCCTGTCGACAAGCGGCAGGCGCACGAGCTTGCCGACGAGATGCTTGTAGCGCTCATCATCCGGATGCACGGCGACAGCGCCGTCGCCCAGCATGGTTTCTGGCCGCGTGGTGGCGATGCAGAGATATTGCGTCGAGTCATCGGCAAGTGGATAACGGAAATGCCACATATGGCCTTTTATTTCCTTGGGCTCGACCTCAAGATCGGAAATCGCTGTTAGTAGCTTGGGGTCCCAGTTGACTAGGCGCTTGTCTTTATAAATTAACTTTTTCTTGTAGAGCTCGACAAAGACCTTATTGACGGCCTTGTTCAACCCTTCATCCATCGTGAAGCGTTCGCGAGCCCAGTCCGGCGATGCGCCGAGGCGACGAAGCTGGCGCGTAATCGTGCCGCCAGATTGCTCTTTCCATTGCCAGACGCGCTCCAGGAATTTCTCTCGTCCCAATTTTTGACGGCTAGTTTGTTCCAGCGCCAAATCACGTTCCACAACCATCTGCGTGGCGATACCGGCGTGATCGGTTCCCGGCTGCCAGAGCACATCGCGCCCGGCCATACGCTGATAGCGCACTAGCACATCCTGAAGCGTGAAGGTCAGCGCGTGGCCCATATGCAGGCTGCCCGTGACATTGGGCGGCGGCATCATGATTGTATAGGGCGGCTTGCCCGATACGGGTTTGCAGGCAAAAGCGCCACTCTGTTCCCAATGTGGATAGTGCTTCGCCTCGGTCGCGGCTGGGTCGTATGTTTTATCAATCGGCATATTTTACTCGGTGTGTGAATTCTTCGGGCTAACTCATTTATCTTTAAGCATATATTTCACTGAAATATCGAGCAAGCGCAAGTAGGGTTTTTCAATTTGCCGCACCAGCCACGCTACAGCCAGGCAGGCTATAAGCGAGACGAATATAATGCCAGTAACGGTCAGAGGCGTCAGGCCCAACTGCCCCTGCACCCAGACAATGGCAAAAGAAGTCAATGATATCAAAATCGCGTAGTGCATGACGTAGAGCGGGAAGGATAAATCACCCAAGAAGCGGGACAAGCTATTCTGGAAGAAACGTAGGCAAAGCGTGTTGCAATATAAGGAGCCGACAAAAGCAGCGGCGAACACAACCAGCACCTGAACTGACATGGACTGCGGCAAAAATTCCGTTAAGAGCGTAAGAAAAGCTAGAAAGACCCAGCTGATTATTTGCGCGGACTCACTTCTGTTCAAACGTGCGAATACACCGCGCTGCCTGAGCCAGCCGAAGAGCACCCCTATCGGGAAACCGGCAAAGTCCGGCGCGATGTAAAACATCAATCCTGCAGCACCAGCCAACAGAAGCACGGGATTTGGCAAACGCGGCAGAAGATAGAGAAAGGCGAATACGCCGAGCGACCCAATCAGTTCCAGACGCATAGTCCAAAGAAAAGGGTGATAGACATTCGCTGATGTAGGCAGTTCAAGAAAAACACGGATGAAGCTATAAAAGATCATTCCGCCAAAATCATCGGGTGGAGCGCCGTGCCAGCTCTGACGCAGTATAAGCGGTGCAGCCTGGCCATGAAAATTCAGCCCCAGCACATTCACTGCATAGACGGCCAGACAGGCTATAAGGATAGGAAAGGTCAGACGCGGGTAGCGCTTGAGCAACAAGACATCAATAGAGCGGCGCTTGCCAGTGGCGAAGAATGCAGCTGAAAGCGCATCGCCCGATAAGACAAAGAATATCTGCACGGCCAGCGCGCCGTTGAGAAGGATAAAGGTCGGGTGATTGAGCTCTGGAAAAAGCTTTGCGTAAATCGTCACGAAATGCTGCATCAGTACGATGCAGGCCGCCCAACCGCGGATACCATCAATCTCGGATAGGCGTTGCTTAGGCTGCGTGGCCGGACTTACCCCTAAAGACATTAGTCCGTATGGCGGCGGGCGATACGCTCAATCTCGCGCTGCACCAGTTTCTCGACCGTAAGGGGTAGATTTTGATCGAGCCATTCTTTCAGCAACGGCCTCATAATTTCGGTAATAAGGCTTTCCAGAGTTTGCTTACCGTTGCCAATTTCTGCCTGCGGCGCAATCGCAGCACGCTGCTGCTCCAATTGCTCGGCAAGCTGCGCGAACGAGGTCGCGGTTGTTGCTCCGGTATCCTGCGAAACCAGAGTATCCTCAACAGGAGTCTCTGCTGCTGGTTCCACTTTCTCCTCCACAGGCTCTGGTTGGGCTGGTGGAGGGGCTGCAGCGGCCACCTCTTCTATGACAGGCTCCGGCACAGGTTCTGGTTCCGGCACGGGCGCAGGTTCTGGATCTTCTTCAACGATTTCGGTGAGCTCAAGCACATCTTCGGCCGGCTGCGCAGGCGCACCCTCCGTCGCAATAATCTTCCGGATGGAGGCAAGGATTTCCTCCATTGTCGGTTCAGACTGCTCTGCCGCTGCTTCCGCCGTCATGATCGAATCGCACTGTTTGAGATATTGCGCGATATTAACGCCTTAGCGCGGCAATGCAATGTAGAATCGTTAACTGTGTTTCATAGCGGGGCGCTTATGTGGAGATAGTGTGTGCACAATCACGCACTCAGCGCCCTAGCCGGTCGCGTGACATACGAGTGGTACACTCCGCCATTACTCATCCCCGCCGACACCTATCCACTTACCTGCAACATCATCATAATGTTGCTTTGGATCGTAGGCCTGCACCGGCAGTTTCAAATCTGCAGCCGTCAGCTTTCCAACCGCGCTCAGCACCTGATACGCCGCGACCACAGCATCATGTTCAGCAGAGACCAGATTGACCTGGGCGTTGAGGTACTCCTGTTCGGCGTTCAGCACATCGAGCGTTGTCCGCGTTCCGACCTTCGCTTCCTGCTGAATACCTTCGAGCGCTAGCGCATTTGCCTTCACGCCAGAACGGCGCGAATCAATCGCGGCGACAGCAGCCTTATGCAGCTGCCAAGCACGGATGGCGGCTTCCTGCGCCAGACGCTTGGTTTCTTCTAGCTCCAGCGAACGCTGACTGCGGGTCTGTTTGGCTTGCCGGGTGCGCGCATATTCCGCGCCGCCCTGATAGAGCGGAATAGTCGCCTGCAGACCGATGCTCAGCCCATCCGAGCGTTCCTTGAGCACAGTGCTCTGGCCATAAGCGCGCGTGGCACTGCCGACGACGTTGATTTCAGGCAGCAGCCGCGCCAGATTGGTATCAACATCCTTGTCAGCCTGCTCATAGGCATATTGCGCTGCGACAACATCAGGATTCGCGCTTTCGGCCTGGGCAATCGCCTCATCGATAGCAGCGGGGAGCACAGGCATTGTCTCCGGCTGAGCGGGCTTGGCTGGCTCATCACCAATCACGCGCTTATAATTGGCGCGTGAAGCAGCGAGGTTTCCCTCGGCCAATATCCGTGCCGCATTGGCATCAGACAGGCGTGAC
>JAGOHT010000088.1 GCA_017996055.1 Alphaproteobacteria bacterium | reverse complement strand
CGGTCACAATACCTGGCACGGCTTCAGCCGACGCCCCATCCGTGGTCTGCGCAAGTCCATCATTATCAATTACGTGACGGATGCGTGGCGCGATAAGTGGGAATTGACCTACTAAGCCTTAGGTTTTAGGTTTTGCCCATAAGTCAATAGCGATGGCGACGGGGAACTTGACCCAGGCATCGCTGGCAAATTCGCCTTGGCCGACGCCATAATCGTTGCGTTGAATGGTCACGCTGCCCACGGCATGGGTCACCCCGTTCTCGGTCGTCAAAGTGAAGGGTAATGCCACGTCTTTGCTCACGCCGCGTAGTGTCAGTTTGGCTTCCGCTAGATAAGCGTTCGGTCCTGTCGCTTTGATGCTCTGGGTGACAAAGTGCGCTTCTGGGAATTTGGCATTATCAAACCACTGGCTTTCGGGTAGCGCGGAGTCACGATCCGCCGCGCCGGTCACGGCGCTAGCAACCGCGACGGTCGTCGTGATGACGCTATGCGCCAAATCATCGGGGCTGAAGCGAATACTGCTGTTAAATTTCTTGAAATGCCCGGTGAACTTGTCCTCGCCCATCTGGGCAGTGAAGCTCAGCGTGCTGCGGGGGGCATCCACCACCCATTCCTGCGCTGCTTTGGCGGGGAGAGCAAAAGCGATGGCCATAGATATTAGTGGCAAGACATGCTTCATGATTTCTGCCCCCGGAGCGCTCGCAAAAGCCCGTGACTGAAGCGTGGTGTCATGCGCAGCACGATGTCGTTCTTCAACATGAAATGATGCTTCAGCGCCGCGCCAGCATGGAGCACGAAGAGACCTATGAGGATATAAGCCAGCGTCTCATGCAGCTCAAACAGATCATGCGACATGCCCTCAATCCCTTGCAGGAAGGGCAGCGGCGGCAAGGTGAACAGGCCGAAAATCACGGTGGGGATCTTGAGCGGTGAGGTTGAGACGCCAAGCCAGCCGACGAGGGGAAGCCCCAGCATTAAGATATAAAATCCGAAATGTGTCAGGTGTGCCAAACCCTTTTCCCATTTTTTGCTTTCAGCGGGCAAGGGAGGCGCACGGTGGGTAATGCGCCAGACCAGTCGTAACAGGCTTAGCACCAACACTGCTATGCCGAAAGATTTATGCAGCTGATAAAGCTGGAATTTGAGCGGGTCGCTCCGCTCCAAATCCCCCATCACGAAGCCGACGACCACCAAGCCGATTAGCATCAAGGCGATAAGCCAGTGTAGGCCAATCGCCACGGCGCTGTACCGACTTGGGGTCGTCGTGGTCGTCATGATTTCTGCATCTCAGTTTCGATGATGAGTTGAACCGAGTCGCCGACCATTGGCAGCCACTTGGCAACGCCGAAATCGGAACGTTTCAGCATACCCGTGGCGCTAAAGCCGAGCGTGGGCTTCTGACTCATCGGATGGACGCCTGCGCCATTCAGTGTCACATCAAGCGTCACCGGCTTGGTTACGCCGTGCAGAGTGAGGTCGCCGGTGATGGTGCCATGGCTGGCATCCTTTTGTTCCATCTTGGTCGACTTGAAGGTGATGGAAGGGAATGCCGCGGCGTCAAGAACTTCCTTTTCGCGCAGTTCGCCTTCCAGCTTTTCATGATTGACGTCGATGCTGGCGGCATCGATGGTCACATCCAGACTGGTTTTGGTCAAATCCTTGGGATCGAGCACGACCTTGCCTTCAATCTTGTTGAAGCGTCCCATATAGCCGGAGAAACCGAGGTGGGAGACGCGGAAGAAGACGTTGGTATGGCTGGCATCAATCGCATATTCGCCTGCGGCGGCATTGTTGAGGTCGGCCTTGGCGGGGGCGGTGGTGGGCGTCGCGGGCTTCTCTTTTTCAGCTGCGGCCTTCTCAACGGCGGCTTTCTCGGCGGGCTTTTCTGCGGCCTTCTCGGCAGCCCAAGCAGGGGCAGTCAGTGTGAGCGCACTAAGTAAGGCAAGCGTGGAAACGGTCTTTGACATCGGCTTCACTCCGTTGGGGATGGGGTAAAAGGCGGTAAGACAGGCAGCGCGGCGCGCTGGCCGTTGACGACGGCGATACTAAAATAGAGCATTCCGGCCGGACTTCAAGCGCCAAGCACTTATGATTTAGCGCCCAGTAACTTTCCGGTAACGCGGGACCACACGAGCCTCCAGAAAGGCAGGGGAGCGCAGGTCATCTGACACACGGCCGAGACAAAATCCTTTTGCCGGATGGCGCTGCGGACGCGGCTGAGGCGCGCCAGGGCGGCGATACTCCGCCCGCGCTTGGCCAGAATCGCCAACTGAGTGGCGCTCAGCTTTTGCCCGACCTGGTCGATACCGAATTGGTTGACCTTCTCCAGCAGGTCAAAATTATATTCGGTGCGGCCTTCCTGGGCCCACTGCTTGGAAATGGTGCCGAAGGGCTGGAGATAGAAATAGAGCGCTTCCGGCAGCAGGCGCGCGGTGCCGCCTGCCGCGAAATAGTTGAGCAGCACCAGATAATCCTCGCCAATGCGCGCCGGCTCATAGTAGCGGATGGTATGCGCTTGCAGGAAATCAGCATGGAAAATCGGCTTCAACATACCGTAATCGAAACTCGATGTCGCGTCGGTGCTGGTGAGGAAATCGTCGAGCGTCAGCGTTTGCGGTGCTTTGAGGTTCGGCAGTGCCAATCCGGCAGCCTGATTGGCTCCGATGTCAAAAAACACCTGATTATCGGTGACCATGCTGACATTCGCCGCTTCGCCCGCATCAAGCAGCTTCTGCAGCCGCTGCGGGTCAAACCAGTCATCGGCATCAAGCAGAGCGACCCAACGACCCTTTGCCGCCGCCGTGCCGACATTCATGGCGTTGGGCTTGCCGCCGTTTTCCGCCAAATGAATGACCCGAATACGGTTATCAAGCGCCGCCATGCGGTCGGCGATAGCCCCGGTATCATCCGGCGAGCGGTCATTGACGATAATCAGCTCCCAGCTCGGCTCCGTTTGGGCGATGACGGAGCGGACGGCTTTTTCGAGCGTCGTGGCGGCGCGGAAGGCAGGAATCAGGACGGTGACGCGTAGGCTGGCTGAGGACATGATGACCCTTTCTGGGCTTAACAATATGATTTTTCAGGCAATCTTTACTGCAATTGGCCATGACAGTAAATTTTTTTACTTTCATCACTGCATGCTATGCTGAAACCAGCAGTTAACCGCTTTTATACGAGGAATTTCATGGCCAAGATCGATGCCCCCACCAAGCCGACCAAGGATACGCCGGTTTCGCCGCAGGATGCGATCGATCACTTGCGCGGCA
The DNA here is from genome assembly GCA_017996055.1 of Alphaproteobacteria bacterium. Lineage (GTDB taxonomy): Bacteria > Pseudomonadota > Alphaproteobacteria > UBA9219 > RFNS01 > JAGOHT01. The sequence goes on along the minus strand of JAGOHT010000088.1, from coordinate 5,376 downwards.
TTGAGAAGCAGGTCAAAGGCCATATGGAAAAGCTGCCGGATCACAATCCTGATAGCTTTGGTGTCGGCACGGTGCGACCGATTAGGAACCAAGGTCTGGTCATCGCCAATACCAGCCTGCAGGTTGGTGGTGAGAAGTTGGGTGTGAATATCCGTGGCCGTGAAGAAACTGCACATCAAAAGACGAACCCGACGCTCGTCACCGTCAATGATGGCGGCAAAGAAACGATTTTCGAGCCCCGCCGTAATGAGCAGGGGCAGGTCAGCTTTGTCAATAAGGCGACTGTCGGCGAGCAAGGCCGTAAGAATGGTATTTTGAAGCCGCAGACTCTGGAAGATTTCGTGGTCAACAAGGTGGAACAGACGCCGAATAAAGAATTCACCAACCAGGCAACTGTGAAGCCGGTCAAGCCGGAACTCAGTTTGGCCGATGGTGCGCCGCAGATTGCTGCTCCAGCTGCTGATGCCTCCAAGCCGCCGCATCGTCTGGCTGCAGCTTTGGGCGCGAAGCTGGAGGATCCCGCAGCAGCGACAGCCCGTGTGGAGACTGCTCCACGTGGTACGGGGGCACCGGCCATTACGGCTGGGTCGGGCGAAGGCTTGGATAAGATTAAGGCGCCTGACTTGACAATCGAAGGCAAGTCAGATGCCAATCAGCGGACGCGAGACGCGGGTGTTGCGGCCAAGGTAGGTGGGCAGCAGAGCGATGCCGTCGCTGCTAAAACGGCTGATGGAATTCTTGCTGGCTCCAAGACACCGCTTGCGCTTGAAGAAGCTACTGCCGGCGGCACCGGCAAGGGCGGTGTTGCCGCAGCCAAGGGTCAGACCAGCTGGCGTGCCGGTAATACCAAAATCCGTGGGCCAGGGCTGAACGGCGGTTAATATTCTCTACACCCGTTATCAAGGCCGCAGCGTAAGCTGCGGCCTTTTTGCTGCGCGCTTCTTGCATTCGTTGCAGAAATCAGGAAGAGTATTTGCCTTACAAGACCTTGTCAGGCTCTCTTCGTTTAACGTCCGAACACTCTGGGTGCCCAATGCATAAATTTATGATCTTCCTCATCACCGGCTGGGCAGGCTTTTATGTCATGGCGCTGGAACTGCTGGGCGGGCGCATTCTGTTTCCCTATTTTGGCGGTACGGTCAATATCTGGGGTGGGCTTATCTGCGTGTTCCTCGTTGGGCTATCGCTCGGCTATCTCACAGGCGGCAGCCTGTCGAAGAAATTGCCGTCCATTCGCATGATGGGATTCTTTCTGTTTGCGGCGGCGGCCTCAACCATCATCGTCTATGGCGAGTCCGATACGATTCTCTACTGGATTTTCACGCGCATCTTCGACCCAAGCTACGCTGCTTTGGTTGCGAGCCTCGCCCTCTTCGCATTGCCATCCTATGTCCTTGGCATGGTTGCGCCCTATGCCACGCGACTCTTGACGAATTCAAAACGCGATAGCGGCAGTACCGCGGGCTGGCTCTACTTTACCGGCGCCATCGGCAGCGCATTCGGCACCATCATGACCTCGTTCTATCTCGTGCTTTGGATGCAGTTGCCAAGCATCCTGATCATGTTGATGGGCGTTTCTGTCTTCCTGGGGCTAGTGACCTTCTTTGTCGCGACCGGCGAAGACGGCTATTGAGATGATAAAGAATCCGGCGCTGCTTGCGCTGCTCTTGTTGCTCTCGGCTCCTTCCTATGCCGAAGATCCGCCAGCGGGCAAAGTTATTGCTCAGGCAAACTCTCTCTATCATACAATTTATGTGACTGATGAAGCAGACGGCTTGCGCTGTATGCGCTTCAGCCTAGTGCTGCCCGGGCGGCAATCCTGTGTTGACCCCAAAGACCCTCAGCGCGTCGCTCTCCAATATGGCCATGCCATGTTGGGGGCGCTCTTTTTACAGCCCGCACCTCAACGAGTGCTGATGATAGGGCTGGGCGGCGGTTCGCTCTCCACAGCCATTCGCGCGCTCTATCCCGATGCCGTCATTGACGCCGTCGAGATTGATCCTGCCGTTGCTAAAATCGCCGAGCAGTATTTTTATTTCAAGCCGGATCCTAAGCAGCAGGTCATCATCGGCGATGGGCGCAATATCGTCCGCCGCGCTGGTCTTGATAAAAAGACTTATGACATCGTTTTTCTCGACGCATTCGACAAGCGCTATATCCCTGAACATATGCTGACGTTGGAATTCATTGCCGAGATGAAGGCCGTTCTCGCGCCAGGTGGGGTGGTCGCCGCAAATACGGCTTCGGGCGGTGCGCTCTATGCCTATGAATCTCAGGCCTATGCCCAAGTTTTCGGTTTGTTTTACAATCTGAAACCAGAAGCACGGATTATTCTGGCGGCACGCGATGGGTTGCCGCCGGAAACGACGGTCAAGGCGAATGCCGCCAAGCTGGCGGAGAAGCTAAAACCGCTGGGCGTTGATGTTGCCAAGCTGCTGCCGCTCTTTATGAGCAAGCCGGATTGGCCAGCGGATACGCCGGTGCTCATCGACAAATATTCGCCCGCCGATTTGCTCAACCGGCAACCGGCGCTCACGCCTGACAAAAACGAGAAAAAACCTTAAGCCGCAGCCTGCATTTTGCCGACGATTTCGAGCATCGCTTCGGCGCTCGACACCTCGAACTTGCCTGGCGCTTCCAACGCGACATGGTGCACAATGCCGTTCACGACATAAAGAGCGCAGCGTTGGCTGCGGGTGCCGAGACCGTAACCGCTGCCATCCATCTCGACGCCGAGCGCCTTGGTCAGCACACAATTACCGTCGGGGAGCATGGTGACCTTGCCCTCTGCCTTGCCGGCCTTCGCCCAGGCATCCAGCACGAAGGGATCATTGACCGCGAAGCAGGCGATGGTGATGCCTTGCGCCGCGAAGGCTTCCGCCAGCGCGACATAGCCCGGCAGATGGCGCGCAGTGCATGTCGGGGTAAAAGCGCCAGGTACCGAGAATAGCACAACCTTTTTGCTCGCAAAGAAACTGTCGGTTGATAAATCCTGCAGGCCGCTATCGCTCAGCGCCTTGAGGGTGACGGCGGGGAACTTCTCTCCGGTCTTGATCATGGCGCACTCCGTTGCAAGGTTTCAGCTGCAGCGTTTCTACTCTTTCCCGGCTGCCTTGTCCAACGCGTCCAGCACTGCTGCGTTGGTCAGCAGCTCCGGCAATACAATCCCGTGCGGCGAGCTGGGTCCATAGATGACGTTAAAGGGAATACCGGCGCGCTCGAAGCTCTTGAGGTAGGCGGCGATTTGCGGGTCAGGCCGTGTCCAGTCCGCCTGCATGGCGATAAGCTTGCCGTCAAACAGCAGATCGCTGACCGGGCTAGCATAAAGCACGAACTTCTTGTTGCTCTGGCAGGTGATGCACCAGGTGGCGGTGACATCGACAAAGACGGTCTGGCCGGATTCAACGAGCTCCGGAATCCGCTCTGGCGCGAAAGGCTGCCAGCGGGCATCGCGCGCTGCAGGAAAGCTTTGCTCCCACAACACATTCGCGAACCACAGCGCGGCAGCGAGCAGGGCCAGCGCTAGCAGGCGGCGCAGCCATTCCATCCAGGGGCCCGGTTGCGGCATCCGTGTCGCCAGCGCAGGAAAGGCAGCAACCAGCAGGTAAGGCGTTGCCATACCTAGCCCCATGCCGGTGAAAATCGCCAGAATAGTCGTAGTGTCGCCCGCTAGAGCGAAGCCAACAGCGGTGCCCAGAAAAGGTGCTGTACAGGGTGTGGCGAGAAGCGCCGCGAAAGCACCGGTGAGGAAATCGCCGAGCATTTTCGGCTTGCCGCTGGCATCGGCCAGGAGCTGGTTGAGCTTGTCGGGCAGGCGAATTGTGAACAAGCCCCACAGATTGGCGGCGAAGAGCAGCAGTACAACCATTAGGAAGAGCAGGAAACTCGGATGTTGGAACTGAATGCCCCAGCCGACGCTATGCCCGCCTTCGCGAAGCCCAATCAGCAACGCGGCGATGAGCCAGAAGGAACTGAGAATGCCGATGCTAGAGAGCAGGAAGCTGCGGCGCGCATCGGTGTTTTCCTTGCCGCCATGCCCCATGAATTTCAGCACCTTCAGCGACAGCACCGGTAGAACGCAGGGCATCAGGTTCAAAATCAGGCCACCGAGAAACGCGAACCACAACATGAGCGCGAGGCTGAGCGGCACAGATGGTGCGACTGGCGGCGCGATGGTGACGATAGGGTGCGTTTCCGGCTGCGGATCGCTGGGGTGGAGCGCGATCGGCCGGCCGAGTGGTGGCGGCATTTCAGCGGCTGCGTCCCAGCCCTTGCGGCCATCGACCAATGTGAGGGTGAAGGGCAGAGGCTGCGCTCTGCCCTCTTTCCTGAACGGCACGAAGCTAAGCGTGCCGCTCTGCTTGTCGGCTGCAAGCGTTACTTGCGGCGGTTTAAAGAGGCTGCCCTCCGCGGTTTCAATAAAAGCGTCCGGCTTATTGAGCGGCTCCGGCGTGGCGAAATACAGCGTCAGCGTGCCTTCGGCGCTTTGGCTGATATTGCTCAGCGTCAGCTTGCCGCTCTGCGGCACTTCGGCTTGTGCGGTTTCCAGCAACGGCGCTTCGGCGCTCGGTGTCGCTTCACCTTCCGGCACGGCGAGCGCCAAGGTGAAATCGTTCGGGATGCAGAGCTCGGCACAGGTCAAAATCGTCAGCTTCGCTTGCAGCGGCAGCGCCGCGCCAATATGCTTGGGCGTGATGGTGAGCGGGAAGATGACGGTATCGCCATAGCCGATGGTCTCTAAACCGGCCACACTGTGCCGCTCCGGCGCGGGGAAGGCGAGGGTCGTCTGCGCTAGATTGGGGTTGGTATCGGCGGGCCAGTCAAGCTGCGGCGGCGCACCGGCATCGCCGGGCATCCGCCAATAAGTCTTCCAGCCCGGCGCGAGCCGCACTTCCAGCCCTAGCGGGATGGTCGCCAACTGGCCGGTGCCATTCACGCCGCTGAGGAGCCGCACTCGCACCTGAGCGTTGCCCTGCCAGCCATCTTCGGCCTGCGCGGTGGTGGCGAGAAGCAGCGCCAGCAGTATGGCAAGTAAGCGACCCTTGAAAAAGTGCCGATTGAGAAAGCGCTTGGCGCCTTTGGGCAGCATGTTATGGTGGAACGCGAGCATAACCGACAACATCACCGAAAAACGTTAAAACTATGACAGCAGCAACCGCGCATCATGCAAAAACCGCCGTGAAGCCGCAATGGCTTTCCGGTCAGCTGCTTGTGGCGATGCCAACTATGGGCGACCCGCGCTTTGCCCGCAGTGTCATTTTTATCTGTACCCACAGCGAAGAGGGGGCGATGGGGCTGGTGATTAACCGGCTTTATGGAGCGCTTAACTTCTCGGCGCTGCTCGACCAGCTGGAGGTCAAGCTGGCGGCGGGCGCG
>JAGOHT010000087.1 GCA_017996055.1 Alphaproteobacteria bacterium | reverse complement strand
GCCTTCGTCAATATCGTCCAAGCTGCTTTGGCGGATTGCTACGCCTTGGGGGCGAAAGCGACCCTGGCGAAATGGCAGGATAAACTATAATAAACTGTTCTTGAAACTATATTGACCGGTTCGACGGCGCGCTAATTATGTTAACTTGTTGTCTGGGTTAAGTGTTCGGCTCTGAAGGAGATTTTGTCGTGGTAAAAATTAAAGCCGTTGCCTGGGATATGGATGGTTGCGCTGCTGATAGCGAAGTGATCGCGATGCAGTTGGCAGTTTCTGCCGCTGCCGATTATGCGCAGAAGCAGAAGCCCGGACTGGTTGTAGACCAGAAGACTCGCGACAATTTTGTACAATCAACGATGGGCCAAACCATCACGGAAATTGGAGAGCATGTTGCCGCGGCTTACGGCGTACAAATGCCCAAGGACTTGCAGAATGTCGTAACGTCACAGACGATTCAAGCGCTTACAAGCAGCTGCAAGCCCTCACCAGGGGCGCTGGAGGCGATGCAGGGTATCAAAGATTCTGGCTTGCAGCAGTGGATCGCTACGAGTAGCGCACCGGATCGCGTCGTGGCGACGATCAGTACAACGGGGATTGATAAAGTATTGCCTAAGCAGGAATGGGACTGGTTTAGCGCAACGAAGACCAAACCCGATCCAGAAGTCTATCTGCGGTCTATTGCTACCCGCGGCTTTGAGCCGGCAGAAGTAATGGCAATTGAAGATAGTAAGACGGGGGCCATGGCGGCTAAAGCGGCTGGCGTTGGGTATATTGTCGGCTATGTCGGCGGCTCGCATATTCCAGAAGCTAAAAAAGAAAAGCACGCACAAGAATTGCTGGCGCTTGGCGTAGATGTTGTAGTGCGCGACCTCCGAGAAGTGCCCGGTATTTTGCAAGGGGTTAACAGTCCCGGCGGATTGGCGCGGCGCCCAGGGGCATCGGCTGTTGCGGCCTTTATGCCAACAACGGTGCCAGGTGGTTCATAAGCTTGTCGCCTCGGAGGCAACTTAAACACTTTTACCATCAATTTCCGGGGTTGACGCGGCGGCGCAGCCTTGCCATTAACCCTGCATGACACAACAGCATATTCTAGTCTCCGGCGGCGCCGGCTATATCGGCAGCCATACTTGTTATAGTTTGCGTCAGGCGGGTTTTACGCCCGTGGTGCTTGACGATCTTTCCGCTGGCCACGAATGGGCCGCTGCGTTTGGGCCGCTGCGTGTCGGTAAGATTGACGACGTTTCCCTGGTGCGCGCCATCTGTACCGAGTTCAAGCCCGTCGCGCTCCTGCATTTCGCTGCCTTCATCGAAGTCGGCGAGTCGGTCAAATTTCCCGACAAATTTTTCATGAATAATACCGAACACGCCGAAGTGCTGTTCGCCACGGCAAAAGACTGTGGCATCGACAAGGTAGTGTTCTCTTCGACCGCTGCCGTCTATGGCATGGTCGGCTCCGCACCGCTGACGGAAGATTTGCCCTTGGCGCCTATCAATCCATATGGTGAAAGCAAGCTGCGGGCCGAACAGGGCTTGCGCGCAATTGACGGCATCAATTCCGTCACGCTGCGTTATTTCAATGCTGCTGGTGCTGCTCCTGCCAATGTTGGTATCGGCGAAGCGCACTGGCCGGAAAGCCATCTAGTGCCAAATGTCATTCGCGCCGCTTTGGGGCAGCGTCCGGCGGTCACGGTGTTCGGCACCGATTACCCAACGCGCGACGGCACAGCCATGCGTGATTATGTGCATGTGCTTGACCTCGCCGCCGCCCATGTCGCGGCGCTTAATTATCTCTTGGCTGGCAACACAACGACAATTTGCAACCTCGGCAGCGGCAATGGCGCGACGGTTAAGGAAGTCATCGATGCGGTGGGCGCTTTTGTTGGCCATCCCGTGCCGGTTGAGTATGGTGCGCGGCGGGAAGGCGACCCCGCCATGCTGGTGGCCGATGCCACGCGGGCCAGGAAGTTGCTGAACTGGCAGCCCCGGCTAAGTCTGGCCGATATCGTGACCAGTGCTGCCGTCTGGCACCAGACCGAGCGATATGCAGCGGCTATCGCTGCGCGGCAGGCTGCGGAGGCCTGAATTTCAGCAGTTTGGCACGGAATTCGCCTTGTCCTACCCCTGCAATCCCGCCACAATCCGGCCTTACAGCATGATTCGTCTGCCGCAACCGCGCTTCTAGCAATCAAGCGCTTCAGCGGCTGAGATTTTTATCCGTCCTAACCTGAAAGGAAAATCTATGTCTTCTCGTCTTACCCTCGCTGCGCTGGCTTTTGCTCTGAGCGGTTTCGCGCTCCCCGTTCTCGCAGCGGACGCCGACCCTATCATCGTTAAGATTGACGGTCAGCCCATCCTCCGCTCGGAAGTCATGAAGGATATTGAGCGTCTAGGGCCACAGGCGGCGCAAATGCCGCAGCAAATGTTGCTGCCACGCGTGCTGGACCACATGGTCGCGACCCGCGTCGTCGCCGCTGCGGGATACAGCAAAGGGCTGCAGAGCGCGCCGGAGGTCAAGGACCAGATGGCCTCGCTGGAAAAGGAACTCGTGGCACAGACCTATATCCGCCAGACGGTCGAGCCAATGATTACCGAAGCAAAAATTAAAGAACGCTACGATGCGTCGGTCAAGACCTTCAAGCCGGAAGACGAAGTGCGCGCTCGCCATATCCTGGTTAAGACCGAAGCCGAGGCTAAGGACATCTTGAAGCAGCTCAAGGGCGGAGCGGATTTCGCCAAGCTAGCGATGGAAAAATCCGGCGACACCGGTTCGGCTAAGCAGGGCGGCGACCTCGGCTACTTCCCCAAGGGCGAGATGGTCAAGGCCTTTGCCGACGCGGCTTATGCCATGAAGGCGGGTGAAGTGAGCGAAAAAGCGGTGAAGACCGAGTTCGGTTATCACATCATTAAGGTCGAGGATAAGCGCAAGTCGGCACCGCCCGCCCTTGATGCCGTGCGCGCGCAACTCAAGAACCAGATCGGCCAGGAACTGACGCTCAAATTGGTCCAGGATATGGTCGGTAAAGCGAAGATTGAGCGTTTCAATATGGATGGCTCGCCGCTTGAAGTCGCGAAGCAGGATGCTAAGCCAGCCAGCAAGTAACGAAGTTCAAAACCACCAAAAAGAAAGGCGGCAGAGTAATCTGCCGCCTTTTTTGTGTTGAGGACTTGCCTAACCTTCGCCAGGAGTGTTCGCCAGCGCTGCTGCTGCGCCTGTCTTCTTCGCTGGGGTCGGGCGATTGGCAGGCTGCATCCGCTTACGGCTTGCTTCCTGCGTCTCAACGCGACACTTGGCAACAACATCGAAATATTGTTGGCTGCGGCTTAACCCCGTGATTGTGCCGAGGTCATTACCCTTTGCATCTTCAACATGCACAACTTGGCAGTTGTATGGGTCGTTGACATAAAACTTACCATTGCCGAGGTCGAGGCGCTGTGCGGCGACAGGTATTTTACCAACGCTGGCTGTTGTTGCACCATCAGCGGTGACCCCACCCGGTGGCAGGTAAGGCTGCGTCGCGACGAACACACCCATCTTTTTCATCGTGTCGATATTATTCTCGACAACCTGCCCCTTGAATTTTCCAGTCTGAATCAAAACACTCATATCAGGCATGGTGCCAGCCTTCGGTGGGGTTTTCAGTGGCGTACCGCGGCTGCTAAAGCCATGGTTACTGTTGTCGAAATAGGTGATATAGCCACCATTTCCAAGGCTGACATGGCCGATGGGCTGCGGCGTCTTGCCAGCCAAGCCGTCTTGCACACCACCGGCAATTTTCTCGCCAACATTGCCGCCAGTTTCTTGTTGGATGCCTTGCTTGATACCAGTGCCGATGTCATTTAGGCCCTTCTTAAGGGCGCTACCAAACGCGCTCCAGCCACTTTCCTTCTCGTCAGCATAGGATGTTGCTGGTGCAAAGGCGACGGCGGCAGCGGCGAGCGACAAGGCTATGATCCGGCTGCGTGACGGATTTGGCTTCTTCATATCACCCATTTTCTTCTCTCCCTGGGAAAAATTTGTGTCATCACCATGGCAAGCAGCTGAAAGCTTGTCACGGACGAAAATAATTAAAGAATAATTTCGTAAGCTATTCAAAGCAGTCACGGTCATATAGTTTCGCGATGGGGCGCGATAATGAGTATGAAATTACAAAAAATGGGATTTGTGCTCTGGATTTGCTAGCTGGCATGACGGAACGGCACGACTTTTTAGAGTAACCCGTAAATCACGGTGCGTAGGCCGGTGATGCCGAGTTTGGTCTTGCTGCTGGTGATGAGCAGTTCCGGATAAGCTGCGACATGTTTGCTGGCCAGCGTCAGCGTCGCTTCTTGTAACGCTGCATGTTTTGCCGTGGGCACTTCGTCCGCCTTTGTGAGAACAATTTGATAGCTCTGCGCGGCGCGGTCGAGTTCGGTGAGCATCGTCTCGTCGGCGGCGAGAATGCCGTGCCGCGCGTCGATGAGGACGAAGATCCGTTTCAGCACTGGTCGCGCGCGCAGATAATGCTTTAGCGTGCCTTGCCAGCCTGCCACCTTATTCTTCGCTGCCTTGGCATACCCATAGCCTGGCACATCGACGAGGAAACAGCAGTCATTGAGGCGAAAGAAATTCAGCTGCTGCGTGCGACCTGGCGTTGCCGAGACATGCGCGAGTTTCGCCTGACCGGTGAGGGCATTGAGCAATGACGATTTTCCAGCATTCGAACGTCCGATAAAAACGAATTCCGGCAAATGCGGTGGCGGCAGCGCGCCTGGATGTGCCGCGCCAAAAGCGAAAACGCAATCGCCGGTAAAGAATTTATCGGCGCGGGTGCTCATGGTTCAGTGCTTCGCAATGCGGCGGAAAATCAGGTACTGCTGGAGAATGGAGATGAGATTGCTCCAGGTCCAGTAGATAATCAAGCCAGCGGGCATGGTCGGCGCCAGCATCACCGTGAACATCACCGGCATCCAGGTAATGACCGACTTCTGAATTGGATCAGTCGGGGCCGGACTCATTTTCTGCAGGAAGAACATGCTGATGCCCATCAGGATTGGCCAAGCGCCAATATGCAGGAAAGCGGGCGCCGTGAAGGGTAGCAACCCGAACAGATTGATGAGATTTGTCGGGTCTGGTGCAGACAAATCCTGAATCCAGCCGTAAAAGGGTGCATGACGCATATCAATGCCGATATAGAGCACCTTATAGAGCGCGAAGAATACCGGCATCTGCGCCAACAACGGCAAACAGCCAGAGAGCGGCGAGATTTTCTCGCGCTTATACATCTCCATCATCTCGATGCTCTGGCGTTGGCGGTCATCCTTGAATCGCTCCTGTAGTCGCGCCATCTCCGGCTGCAAGATTTTCATCTTCGCCATCGAGCGGTAGGATTTGATGCCGAGCGGCAGAACCAGCAGCTTGACAAGAATGGTTAGCACCAGAATGGCGAGACCAACATTGCCGATTTTCTGCCCCAGCCAGTTGAGCGTGATGAGCATCGGCTTGGTCAAAAAGCGGAACCAGCCGAAATCAATTGCGAGCTCGAACTTCTCGATATTCATTTGCTCGCTATAGGTGCCTAGCAGTTCGACACGCTTGGCGCCGGCGAAGAAGTGGCGCGTGTAGTCCTGCGTCGCTTGCGGCGCGATGGTGAAGGGCTGACCGCGGAAATCGACCTGATAGCGCCCTTGCTCAGCCTTTTGGTTCGGTTCACGCGCATGGCGGAAGGTGGCGGTGTATTTCTCGGTTGGGTTCGGAATCAGGGCAGTCAGCCAATACTTGTCGGAGATGCCCATCCAGCCGCCAGTCGCTGCTTCCGGAATCTCCAGCTTTTCTTCCAGCGCTTCATAGCCATGTTCCTGCAAAACACCTTCAAACACTCCCATCGGCCCAGTATGGCCGAAAGCGAGATCACGCTTGTCCGGCTTGGTCTGGTGCATGATAAGCGCATAGGGATGAATGGTCACCGGCTTGTCGTTCTGGTTGCGGACGCGGTCAGTGATGGTGAACATGAAATTGTCGTCAAGCGCGATCGAGCGCTCAAAACGCAGCCCTTCGCGGTTATCCCAATGCAGTGTCACCGGCGCACCGGGGCGTAGCGTGGCGTTGCCGTCCACTTCCCACAGCGTATCAGGTTGCGGCACACTAAGCGGCGCATCGGCGAGCCAACCGAAATCGGCGTAATAGCCAGGCGTAGGCGCAAGACTGCCGGAAGGTGACAGCAGCACGACGGGCGGGCTGACCTTATCGAGTGTCGTGCGATATTGCGGCAGCGCGAGGTCATCAAAGCGCGCGCCGAGCAGATTGATGGAGCCTTGCAGCGCCGGGCTTTCAATGGTGATGCGCTTGCTGGCCGCGATGAGCGCGGCGCGATCCTTCGGCGTTTCGGGCGTCAGCACTTTGTCCGGCGTGGCTTTATCAAGCGCCTTGGCGGCCTGCTGCAGCGCCTGGGCGCGGCGCATCTCCTCCAGCTTCGGACGCTCATAGAAGAAATGGAAGCCGAGCAGGAGCGTCATCGACAAAATCACGGCGATGAAAAGATTGCCGGGATTGGTGGGCTGATTATTCGGGTTCATGCGCGGGTCCTGTGTAGGCTTGAAGGCGGAGCTGAAGACGGTTTTGACGGGTTATCGATAGACGGTATGCCACGTGGCGGCACCGGATCATAGCCGCAGCCCCCCCAGGGATGACAACGGCAGATGCGCCGTAGCGCAATCCAGCCGCCGCGACAAGCCCCGTGTGTCTGCAAGGCTTCCAGCGCATAGGCCGAGCAGCTCGGCGCGAAGCGGCATTGCGCGCCCAAAAGTGGGCTGATGAGGAAGCGATAGGCCTTGATGGCACCACTGAAGAGCGCGACGAAAATTGTGTTGAGCGTGTTCATGACTTGAGCCGCCCGATTTTCTTCAACGCATAAACAAGGTCACCGCGCAGCAGTGCGAAATCGCGGGTGATGGTTTCGGTCTTGGCGATGAGCACATAATCCGCGCCGTCCTGAGCTTGCTTGGGCAACACTTCACGCGCAATGGCGCGCAACCGCCGCTTGGCGCGATTGCGGCAAACGGCGTTGCCAACGCGTTTGCTGGCCGTCAAACCAAAAGCAAGGGCGCTATCGGCGCGTGGCTTTGCCTGCAGCACCAGGCCTTTGGTGCCACATTTTAGTCCGCTGGCGGCGCAAGCCAGAAACTCGGCGCGCTTTTTCAGCGTGGTTGGGGGAACTGCGGTCATCACCGGCGAGCGCGGAGCGCGCTGGCCGCTTAAGCGGTCAGGCGCTTGCGGCCCTGGGCCCGACGGCGCGCCACAACCTTGGCGCCGTTCTTGGTGGCCATGCGGGCACGATAACCATGCCGGCGCTTACGAACGATTTTGCTCGGCTGATAAGTGCGTTTCACGATACTGCTCCAAACGAAGAATTGAGCGCGGGTTATAGGGGAAAGCCGCACCCCGAGTCAATTCCCGAGTCAATTATCAAGGTGGCCAACTGCGGCGGAAAGTCTTAACAGACCAGCAGGGCTTGTTTGCGGTGCGGGAAAGGGCTAGTTTTCGCCCATCAAGGCATAAAGGTTAACGACTTTCCTAACCAAGAGGCTCTCATGTTCGTGCGCGATTACCTGACCCTGGAAGATGTAGCCCTGAACGGCAAGCGCGTTTTGCTGCGGGCGGATCTCAATGTGCCAGTCAAGGGTGGAAAAATCACCGACCTGACCCGCCTGGAGCGCCTGAAGCCCACCTTGGCCTATCTGCAGAAGCATGGCGCTACCACCATCCTGCTCTCCCATTTTGGCCGTCCGGATGGCAAGCCGATGCCGGAATATAGCCTGCAGCCGGTGGCGGCGGAGCTGGCCAAGGTTTTGGGCCACCCCGTCACATTCATCGCCGATTGCATCGGCCCCATTGCCAAGAGCGGCATTGACGATTTGGCCGCTGGTGCCGTGGCCGTGCTGGAAAATACCCGTTTTTACGCCGGCGAAGAAGCCAACGACCCGAAATTCGCCGCCGACCTCGCCGTTTTGGGCGATGTGGTGGTTATGGATGCCTTCTCGGCAGCGCACCGCGCCCATGCTTCCACGGCTGGGCTGCTGGAGCTGCTGTCCGCCGTCGCTGGTCGCCTTATGCAGGCGGAGCTGGAGGCGCTCGCCAAGGCGCTGGAAATGCCGCAGCGCCCAGTTGCCGCGATTGTCGGCGGCGCAAAGGTCTCCACCAAGCTCGGCGTGCTCACCCATCTGCTTGACCGCGTCGATATTCTGGCGCTCGGCGGCGGCATGGCGAACACCTTCTTGGCTGCACAGGGCAAGGCGATTGGCAAATCGCTCTATGAGGCGGAGATGCTGCCCACCGCGCGTGAAATTATTGCCAAGGCGGCAGGGCGCGGCTGCGCCATCGTGCTGCCCACCGACGTGGTTGTCGCGGCGGAGTGCAAGCCCGGCGTGGCCACCGCAACCGTGAGCGTCGATGCCGTGCCGCCCGAGCAGATGATTTTGGATGTCGGCCCAGCCAGCACGGCGGCGTTGACCGAGGCTTTGGCCAAGTGCCGAACAATCGTCTGGAACGGGCCGATGGGCGTGTTTGAAGTGCCGCCCTTTGACCGTGGCACGCGCGAAGTGGCGCTGGCGGTGGCAGACCTCACCAAGACGCAGCACATCACCTCCGTCGCCGGCGGCGGCGAGACAGTGGCGGCACTCGCCGTGACCCACCAGACTGATAACCTGACTTATGTCAGCACCGCGGGCGGCGCGTTTCTCGAATGGCTGGAAGGCAAGGAGCTACCGGGCGTGACGGCGCTCAAGGCCGCCAAAAAGCGTGTGCAGAAGGTGGCATGAACGCAAGACAGCCAAGGAGACAGAC
>JAGOHT010000086.1 GCA_017996055.1 Alphaproteobacteria bacterium | reverse complement strand
GTCGTAGCCACGTGGACAGACTTTCAGCTTGCCGCGGTCTAGCCAGAAGACTTTGTCTGAGATGGCGGCCAGAAAGGCTCTGTCGTGGCTGATGCACATGAGCGCGCCGCGGTATCCGCGCAGATAATTTTCGAGCCATTCGATAATCTCCAAATCAAGATGATTGGTTGGCTCGTCGAGCAAAAGTATATCCGGTGCTAGTACCAATGCACGCGCCAGCGCCGTGCGGCGCAGCTGACCACCCGATAAATCCTGCAACGCAGCCTGCGGGTCGAGCCCCAACGGCGTGAGGATTTGCTCCACTTTATAGGCATGGCTATCGGCACTATCCGGCGCGGCATCGGCGATGCCGGAAAACACATGGTCATAGACCGTCTGGCTGCCGGTCGCGATTAGCTCCTGTGGCAGCGTCCCCACCAGTGTGCCCTGCAGCTGCCAGCGCAGCCCCGCATCGAGTTCGCGCGTGCCGTTGATGATGGAAAGCAAGGTGCTTTTGCCGCAGCCATTCCGACCGACCAGGCAAATTTTCTCGCCCTGCTGAATGTTGAACGATAAATCGGCGAACAGCGTTTTCGCGCCGAAGCGAATGGCCGCCTCTTGGACGGACAAGAGCAGTGTCGCGGCCATGATTATCCCTGACTACCGCGCGGCGGTGCCGTGACCAGCGGGATTACCCGACCGAAGGTCGTGCCTTGCACCAAAATCGAGAAGACCACGACGATATAGGTCATTGCCAGAATAAGTTCTCGCTCTGGCCCGACCGGCAGCGACAACGCAAGGGCGATGGAAATGCCGCCGCGGAGCGCTCCCCAGGTGAGCAGCGTAATCGTACCACGCTCGAAGGGCTGCCAAACTCGGAGCAGATTGATTAGGAGCGCGACGCTGAGCCAGCGCCCAATCAGCACAGCGAGAATGGCAAAGAACCCCAACTCGATATCCTTGATGCCGATGCTGATGACGACCAGCTGAAGCCCGATAATCATGAACAGCACGGTATTTAAAATTTCGTCGAGCAACTCCCAAAAGAGGTCGAGGCGTATTCGTGTCCGCTCTGACATAATGCGCTCGCGACCGTGGTTACCGATGATAAGGCCCGCAACGGCGACAGCGACAGGAGCTGAAACATGCAGCGCCTCAGCCAAGGCATAGCCGCCGGTGACTAGCGCTAGCGTAAGCATCACCTCGATGCGATATTCGTCAATCCGCCGGATGAGCGCATAAGTCCCCCACCCCGCCGCAGCGCCCAGCAATATGCCCCCCAAGGCTTCGCGTAGGAAAAGATAGCTGATTGACGCTATCGTCACCGGCGTGGCGCTCTGCGCAACGCCGAGCAGAATTAGGAAGACCACAATGCCGGTGCCATCATTGAAAAGACTCTCACCGCCAATTTTATAATAGAGTCGCCGCGTTACTTTGGCGTTCTTCAAAATACCGAGGACGGCAATCGCATCTGTGGGCGCAATGAGCGCGCCAAACAGCAAGGCATAGACATATGGCAGGTTGATCCCCAACCAATCGGTAATCGCCCATATGAGCGTGCCGGTAATCAAGACCGAGAGGACCACACCACCAGTCGCCAGCAGCGCGACCGCCCAGCGCACCTCGCGCAAGGCGGCCAGATTGACATGCAGCGCGGCGGCGAAGAGCAAGAAGGACAGCAAGCCATGCAGGAGCAGCTCGGTAAAATCGATCCGCTCCATAATCTGGCGCACCCAGTCGGTGTTAATGAACCCGAGCTTACCGAGGGTGAACCCGACCAGCGACATAGTCAGCGCCAGTGCCATGACGCCGATAGCCTGTGGCAGCTTGACGAAGCGATGATTGACATAGCCAGCCATCGCGGCAATCGTCAGCAATAGAGCGATGATCTGAAAGGCGGACATACCAACTCGTTACAGGTGTTCTAGGTCTAAAAAACCATAGGGGCACCCGCGCCCATCCGCCAAGCATTTTCTTCTGCTCGAGGCGAGAAAGACTAAGCGGCCAAATTATTTGCCGCAAAATCCCAGTTTGCCAGGTGGTCGAGGAAAGCCCCGACCATATCGCCGCGCCGATTCTGGTAATCGAGATAATAGGCGTGTTCCCAGACATCGCAGGTCAGCAAGGGCTTCTGTTTATCAGTAAAAGGGGTGGCGGCGTTTGCCGTCTTGACGACCTTGAGCTTGCCCGCATCCAGCACCAGCCAGGCCCAGCCTGAACCGAACTGCGCTAGCGCCGTCTTCTTAAATTCTTCCTTGAAAGCGTCAAGGCTACCGAAATCGGTCTTAATGCGCTCGGCCAGCTCGCCAGCCGGAGCCCCACCGCCTTGCGGCTTCATGCTGTTCCAGAAGAATGTGTGGTTCCAGACCTGCGCGGCATTGTTGAAAATACCGGCCTTGGCGCTATCACCAACGGTGGCACGTACGATGTCTTCCAGGCTTTGAGCTGCCATGGGCGTGTCTTTGACCAGATTATTGAGGTTCGTGACATAGGTCTGGTGATGCTTGCCATGATGAAAGCCCAGCGTTTGCGCCGACATATAGGGCGCGAGCGCGTCAGGGGCGTAGGGCAGAGCCGGTAATTCGAATGCCATGAAATCCTCCACAAGATAGGGCGGGCGGAGGATAGGCGAAATCAGCGGTGGCGGCAAGCTATGCTCTGCAGACTACAAACGCGGGCGTTCGTGATAAACGGCTGCACGGTTGGAGAGCGTGCCCGCTACCATCGGTTCGCCGTCATAACACAAAGCTTGCGCGCCATTGCCACGCAGTGTTTGTGACAGGGCTTCGCGCTGCCGCCCTGCTTGCATATGGCCGATATCAACATAAAGCGAGGTGCCCCAGCCGCGAATTTCCTGCTGTGCTGCCATATGATGGAGCAAGCCAGGCAGATTTTGCTGCATGGCATCTGGGCTGCTGAAAGCCATGACGTGGATATGCGTCGTATTCGCGACACGGAAGGTAGAAAGTCCGCGCGAGGCAATCATTACGCCATTCACCCGTCCCTGTCGGTTCGTGCTGACGAAGGTGAAGCTTTCAGCCTTACCATCAAGTTCGCGGTTACCGGCCACGGCTTCGCCGACTGCCAGTTCGGCGATGCCGTTCCAGTTATAATCCTTCTTAAGCAAGCGTGTAATCGCAGGAACATCATGCTCTGTCGCGCGGCGGATTTGCGATTCCGGCAACACCGGAATGTCCTGCAGTTTGCGCGATTCCTGGAAAACGAGAATGGGCGGGCGCTCGTCATAATTCGTATCGGAGAATTTGCCATACATATGCTGCGCCATCTTGTTATCACGGCGCACATACCACTTCACACCGACCGTGTTTTTCTGCACGGCGCGCTTAGCCAGTTCAAACATCGCCGAAGTGCCGATTTTGAGATTCCGCACATTCTTATCGACTACAATGTCTTCCAAATAGAGTGTCGGGCCGATTTCTGTCACCGCACGGCCATAGGTCATCAGAGCGACAATCTTGCCCTCAAGCCTCGGATCATCCTGGTTGACGAGCTGCCCCAAAATCGCGCGCGCGCGCCCGGCCTTGAGTGCGAGGACCAAATCTTCGTCACGCCGTGTTTGACTTAGGGTCGAGCCATGCGCTTCTGCTTGTTGTTTGATAAGTCCCGCCAACGCCGCGCGATGCGACGGGTCGCGGTCATTGAAGTCGACGAAACTCAAGTCACGTCTAACGGCAGGAGCAATGGTTGGGCTATTCATATCCATCGAGTATGTTTCAAAGCTAATAATGTTAGAGAATAAAAGACCAATTATTGGTCTATGGCAATTACTTTCCTGTGCCGGTCGCCATCTGCCAATGCAGATCGAACTGCCGGTAAAAAAGCCTGCTTAGCAAATCGGAGTAGATCGCAATAAAGACGATGTCATTTTCGCTTCGGTCACTCACCATTGATACATAGTTGCCGTAGAGATAAAACGGAATGGCGTTCGCTTGGGTGCGCGCAAGCCAGCGATACTCGGCATAGGGCGCGGGAAAATTCTTATCACCCTCTGGCACCAGGCAACGCGCTTCGAGCATGGGAATCTTCGCCATGCGCTCAAGGTGCAGCGCAGCATAATCACCGGCGAACTTGTTGATGATTTCATCGCTGTAGTTAAACTGCCGCGTCGTAAACTTGTTATCGCGCGATTCCAGCGCCACGGAATAGATATGGTCGAGGAAATCCTTGTAGCCCGCAGCACCAGCGAAGGTGCGTACGGCGATGCGGCTGCGCTTGACGCCGTCGTCGTCGGTGAAAGCGACATCCTGCATGGCGAAAGCCTGAATGATGGCCTGTGTCGTCGCCTCTTGCGGGCGGAAGGTGCCGTGTTCGATATTCTTAATCGTCTCCGGCGAGATGTTGGCCGCTTTGGCCAGATCAGCACGCGTCCAATCCAAAAGACCGCGCGCGGCGCGCAATTGTGCAGCCGTTAACATTAGACACCTCAAAAAAACTGAAACTGGCCGCCGCGACGGATGCGAGCACACTCAGCTCAAATTGTTCACTTGTTCTTCTAAGTGATTACCCAATAGAGGTATCAAGTCAATGTCAAAAATACTTTCAATAGAGGGAACAAATTATTGTATTTTTAAAGTTAGAAGGAATATTTCGGTGCATGAAAATAATTTTCAATATTTTCTTATCTAAAAATAGCATGTATGGTGGAGACCTACGTTGGTTGAATTTATAGCGCGTTGGAACTAGGGCATTAACCCTACAGTTTTTTTGTAGCCAGGTTGGATGATGATTACATTGAACGGCAAAAGCATGACCAAAAGCGATATTTATAGTGCGAATTTTGCTTTACCAACGCCGGTCAACACTAGCCTGGCGCATAGCACCTCCGCGGCGCGAATGATAGGCGCGTTAGAGGAAACCTCGCTTATTGCGCTCGTCGATTACCTCGCCGATATTCAGGGGCGCAAAACCGATAGCGTCACGAAAAGTTTCTGCGAGCGCTTCAGCATCGCCAAACTCACAGCACTGCCCACCTGTGATTATGACGAAGCGGTTAAATATCTCGTTGATCAGTTACCAGAAGAATCCGTGACCGCCGAAGGCTGAGACACACAGCTTCCGTTAGCGTTTCCTTCATCCTTTCCAGACACATAATCGGCTTCAGCCCCCTCGTTTCGTCATATTTCGCAAGAGGCTTGCCATGCGCCTGGAACAGATTCTGGCCACGCTGATTATCGCGTTGCTCGCGGGCACCATCGGCGCTTATCTGGTCTCCACCGGCCGCGACCCGCTCCGCAATACACCCCCTGCCATCGTCGCCGCATTAGCGCAGGTGTCGAGCAGTGGCAAGCTGCGCTGCGGTTACTCCGAAGACCCGCCCGCCTTCAGCAAGGAAGCTAACGGCGCTTTCAGCGGCATCTGGTATCGCGTGGCGGAAGCGTTGGGTGAACAGGCGAAGCTGGAAATCATCTGGGCGGCGCCGACCAAGCCGGAAACATTGGTCAGCGACCTCAAAGCCAAGAAGTTTGATGCGCTCTGCACCGGGCTGGCCCCCAGCTTGCTGCTGGCCAAGGAGCTGAGCTTCAGCGCCCCCGCCTATCTGCGGGATGGCAAGCCGATTGGCTTTGTTACGTTGGCGGGCGCGCATGATTTGCGCGACTTTTTGAGCATGGGCATTGGCGCGTTGCATAGCAGCGGCGAGATTGAGAAAATCCTGCAAAAGTTTGAGCCGCAGCCCTCGCCCTTCCAGCGGGTTAAGGCTCCGTAACGCGCCACAGCGCCGCCACCGGATAGCCCTTGGAAAAACCACGCGGGCTGGTATATACACCGTCAACTTGAAAACCGGACAAGCTTTTGTGGCTTAATTAGGCTTCAGTCTCTGGGTATGACGCCGTTCTCGCTGAAAAGTTTTTCCTGTTTTCAAGCGGACGGGCTATAGTCCGGCTCCGACGGATTGCCGCGCGGGTGTAGTTCAATGGTAGAACGGCAGCTTCCCAAGCTGCATACGAGGGTTCGATTCCCTTCACCCGCTCCATATTTTTTCAGCCTCGCATTGCCCGGCCTCGCCGCGCCAACTTACAATTCCTCTAGGCACCTCCTAATTTAGGCGATATGCCTGATATGAATGTGCATCTCGCAAAATTCCCAGCTTATCACACGAAAGAACGAGAATGGAATTGCCATCGGGCCGATTCTGTTTGTCGTCGCCCTTTTGGGCATCCTCGCCGCCGCCATCGCAGCAGGTAGCGGCTCGTTCACCGGCAGCAGCGCGAAGGAATCTGCCAAGGCGAAAGCCGCCGCGATTGTAGAGACCGGTCAGCATCTCAAATTCGGTTGGGACAAGATAACCAATGACGGGATTGCGCCTGAGAATGTCGTTATCGACCCAACTTCTACCTCCAGCACGACGGATCTCTATTCGCCTTCAGGTGGTGGCATTACTCCGCCATCGAATGTTTTGGCATCTAGCGGACGAAAATGGTGCTTCGGTGAAACCACGTCAAATCCGGTTGCTGCGGTTCTGCCGGTTGACGAGACTGTATGCAAGGAGATTAATCGGCTTACTTTCGGGTCTGCCGTGGCTCCTGCCGGTAGCATCGTCATTACGAATTCCACTACCTGTCAATTTGATGATTATGCGCAGGTCTTTGATACCGCGACCACTCTTCCTTCGCCGATACCACCCGGCACGCGCAGTTTTTGCGTAACCGGCGAAGTTGATAGTGATACAAATCACGGGCTCTTCGTGCAGATATTGCATTTTCAATAGTACTTACGACAAACGCCTGGCCGTCACGCATGAAGGCGTTCTCCCCACTCACGCCTTACAGAACATTCGCGCGGTAAGCCATGAGGCGCAGCACTGTCGGCAACAACAGAGAATATGCTACGCGAAAGCCCCTAGGCAACGCCTGAGTATGGCGGTATGTCTGAATTGTATGTGTATCCTGGAGAACCTGCAACTTAGCGTGCGAAAGCACGAGAACGGAATCGCCATCGGGCCGATTCTGTTTATCGTCGCTATTTTGGGTTTGCTTGCCGCCGCCATCGCAGCGGGGAGCGGGAGCTTTACCGGCAGCAGCACCAAGGATAGCGCCCGCGCGATGGCCGAAGCTATTATTGATATCGGGCGACAGGTCAAAACCTCGGCCGAGCTGGTTTCGCTCAGCAATGGTTGCAGCATCGAGCAAATCAGCTTCGAGAATCCGATTGCCTCCGGCTACTCTAACAGCGGCGCGCCCGCCGACAAAAGCTGCCATGTCTTTGATGTGGCGGGCGGCAAGATTCTGTGGCCGCAGATTCCGCAAGGTTCGCTTGATATGGCCTTCACCACGAGCGACCCTATTCGCGGTCAGGCGCTGTTCGTCAATCAGTGGGTGACTGGGAAAGACGATGCCGCCTCGGCTATCTCGCATTGCTGGAGCGGTTCGCCCCCTTATTGCACACCATTTCTAATGATTATCCCTTATGTAAAGAAGGAAGTTTGCACCGCCATTAATGACCTACTGCACATCTCCAATCCGAGTGGCAACCCTCCCCCCATGAAATGGAACGGCTATGGCGGCAGTGGCGTTAAGTGGGTAGGGAGCAATCCGCAGGGTACAAAATGGACAACGGATTCAGTTGAGGACCGTCTGCTCCGCGAGGGCTGCACCGCGGGCGTCGGCGCAACTGCTGGAGCGTATTTTTATTTCCAGATTTTGCTTTGGCAAGGCAGCAGCCGTTAGTGTTTAACTGCTGCAATCACGGCACATTCACTATCGCGCTCAAGATATATTTTTGCCTAAAAGATAAAAGCGCGAGTCGGCGCAGATCCAGCGCTTGATGACGGAAAGGCCAGCGCGCTGCACGCATTGCTCAAAAAATGCCTCGGAAAATTTAAACGAGTTCTTGAGGTGGAAGTTTTGCCCTTGCTTGAGGGCGAAACTCTGCTGGCCGATGGCAAAATTCAAATCGCGTTGCAGGATGGCCAGATGCGCCAATTGGCGCGACTCTGGTAACCATTTCGCCACATAAGCAAAAGCCGTCGGATCAAAATCGCCGGTGATTGGCAGCTCGACTGCCATGCGGTCAAAGATATTCAGCTGAAATAAGGCATGTTTCGCATAATAGGCCGACACATCCTTACTATCGTCGGTGCTGTCAAAAGCCACCAAGAGCCAACCGCGGTGAATCGCATTGGCGAAGTTTTTGAGTGTCCCCGACAAAAGTTCCATCGGCTCTAGCAGACTAATCGGCGCAACAAGATTGCTGATCACCCCACCGAAAGCGCAAACCAGCGCGGGTGTCTCATCCTGTTGGAAAGAGTGGTCGCCAATAAAGAAATCATCATCAAGCGGCGTAATCTCCAAACCAAGCGCCTGCTCACTGACTTTAATGTCTTTGAGGAAAGCGGCAGATTTGTCGACAATGATGCAGGAGCGGGTTTGCAATGCGCGCAGCAGGGGAATTGTTTTTTTTCGAAAGGAGCGCAGTGTGCCCGGCCCTAATTCGATGACTTTGGTGCCGAAGGGCACATGGTGGTCAATCGACGCAGCAACAGTATCTACAAGCATCAGCTCCGCCCCAAGCTTGTTGGGTGTGCCATTTAGATGCTCAAATTCGCGTTGTGCTTCCGCCTCTGCCCACAGCCGGGCACCGGACATACTTCTGCCGTCACGCATGCCCGCATGGTCGCTGTATTGATGCGGCCCCATCTGCGCGCCCTGCTGCCCAGAAAAGAGAGCCAGCGTATCAGCAAGAAAATCTATTTTGCCCCCCTGCCCTGTCCATCTGTCTCAACGCCAGGCGGAATGATGGCATTGTTCCAAGCGATATCAAAAGCATTGCGATAAGCATCGGCAAAAGCCGCAGAGTTGATTAGGATAATGAGCGTCGGGGGTTGGTTATCGAATGAGCTTACTGCCAACGAAGTCCCAAAGACATAG
>JAGOHT010000085.1 GCA_017996055.1 Alphaproteobacteria bacterium | reverse complement strand
GCGCTTATTGGCGCGGCGACCACCGCAACCCGATGCTGCAGCGGATTTACGGTACCGCCTGGCGCGACGACAAGGAGCTGCAGGCGCATCTGACGCAAATAGAAGGGGCCGAGAAGCGTGACCACCGCAAGCTGGGCAAAGAGCTCGACCTCTTCCATTTCCAGGACGAAGCGGCAGGCAGCGTTTTCTGGCACCCCAAGGGCTGGACGCTCTATCGCGTGTTGGAGAACTATATTCGCCGCCGGTTGGAGAAATCCGGCTATGTCGAGGTGCTCGCGCCGCAGCTGATTGACAGCTCTATCTTCAAGGCTTCCGGCCACTGGGAGCTTTACGGCGACAACATGTTCAAAATCACCGTGCCGCCGCGCGAAGGTGAAGGCGAGCCGAAGCATATCGGCCTGAAGCCGATGAACTGCCCCGGCCATGTGCAGATTTTTAAGCAGGGCATCAAGAGCTATCGTGATCTGCCGCTCCGCATGGCGGAATTCGGCATGTGCCACCGCAACGAGGCGCATGGCGCGCTGCACGGTCTGATGCGCGTGCGCCAGTTCGTCACCGACGATGCGCATATTTTCTGCGCCGAAGGGCAAATCCAGAGTGAGAGCATCCGGTTCTGCGACCTACTGCGCTCGGTCTATGCTGATTTGGGCTATGAGGTGGCGCGCGTACGCCTTGCCGATAGACCGGAAAAGCGCGTGGGCTCCGACGCCATCTGGGACAAGGCGGAAAATGCGCTACATCAGGCGCTGCAGGCCGCCAACCTGCCCTATGACATCAATGCGGGCGACGGCGCGTTCTATGGCCCGAAGATTGAGTTCTATCTGCGCGACGCGATTGGCCGCGAATGGCAGTGCGGCACGCTGCAGGTCGATTTCAACATGCCGGAGCGCCTAGACGCCAACTTCATCGGCGAGGACGGGCAGAAGCACCGCCCTGTCATGCTCCACCGCGCTATTCTTGGTTCGATGCACCGCTTCCTCGGCATTCTCATCGAGCATTATGCGGGCAAATTGCCGCTCTGGCTATCACCGCTGCAGGCTGTGGTCTGCACCATCACCAACGACGCCGAGAGCTATGCGCGGCAGGTGGTCGCGGAGCTGGAAGCGGCTGGGATCCGCGTCGCGCTCGATGCCAGCCCAGAGAAAATCAACGCGAAAATCCGCGATCATAGCTTGCAGAAGGTGCCGCTCATTCTGGTGGTAGGCGCGAAGGAGGCGGAGAACCGCACCGTCGCGCTGCGTCGCCTGGGTGGCGAGCAGCAACAGATCATCAGTCTCGACGAGGCCGCCCGCAGCCTGAGCGCCGAAGCGTTGCCGCCGGATATGCAGAGCAAGTTGCGTAAGGCGGCATGAAAAAAAAGAGCATATCTCAGTTAGAACAAACGCACCTACTGAATGTTGATTTGGATGTTCGTGTTAAAGCTGGCTTGAAGCTTCTGATTGAAGCTTTTGGGCGCGGGGCACACTGTGTGCATCAGTCACGAACCTTCGCAGTTCTCGAACTCAACAAGCAGACAGCGACGGCGGAAGCTACTGTTATGGGTTTTGTAAAACTCATCAATGGTTTGCCGCCATCGGCGCTGAGAATCTGGAATAGCTGCAGTCTGCGCAGCATGAATATCGGCATTCAAAGCGGTATGGAACCCAACAATGCCGAATTCAAAATTTCAAACAAAGCTCTGAAGGCTGCTACCGATTGCGGTGTGCAGCTTGTTTTTACAGTCTATGCTCCAGAGAAAATATCGAAACGCTCAGCTAAAAGCGCGTAATTTCATCCAGGCTTTGCCCACGCCTTGTCCGCGTCATCTCGACCAGACCAAGCTTAGTGAGGCCGAAGACTTCCACGCCCGCTGGGTCGGTAGCCACAGCGGCGCGCAGGGCTTTGAGCAGCTGCTGCTGGTCACGGACATTCGGCAGGCTGATGAAATCCGCGAGTAAGATACCGGTCAAATTCCGCAGCCGCATTTGCCGCGCCAGCACCGTTACCGCCGCTAGATTGACCGCGAGATGATATTGCGCCGCACCGGCATCAATATCCGCGACCCAGGCCGCGCGCGTGCGTTCAACCGTTATGCTCCCGCCGCCGTTGAGGGAGAGCGTTGGCGCGGTTGCTTCAGCAAAGAGACTGTCCCAGTCCAGCGCATCGGGCTGCACGGTCAGGCCGCCCAGCAAATCCGGCGCAAACACATTGAGCCAGGCGCCGACCGCGCGCTCCAGCGCGGCATCCGCCACCAATATCGTTCGCAAATTCTCGCCACTCTCGACCAGCGCACGCTGCCAGACCGTGGGCGCGGCAATCTCCTCCTGCTGCGCATCTTGTACTCCGAGCGCTGCTAGTGCTTCCGCCTCCTGCCGCAGCAGGGCTGCCGCGACGCCAGCAGCCGCACGCCGCACCACCCAGCCCCCCCGTAAATCCTGCAAGGGTGGTGCTTCCGACGCGCCTTCCTGCTGGCGCGAAAATTTGATACCCTTGCCTGCGGGCAGATGAATGAGGAAGCGGCCCGGCAGAGCGATGTCGCGCTTGAGTTGCGGCAGTTTCGCACCCTGTGCCGCCGCCTTGATTTGCAGGCGCAGCACATCACCCGCCTTGGCGTTCTTCGCCGCCGCATCGTTCCAATAGCCTTCGCGATCTGCGCCAGCTTGCGCCCAGCGGACAATCGCCGCGCCCTGACCGGGCAGAGTCTGAACAACTTTTGCGCTCACTACCGCGCCGACATCATCCGGCGCGTCACGCCGTGCAGCATAGAGATCGCTTATGCCGGCCTCACCGTCACAGGCGGCGCAGAGTAAAGCTTCGTGAGCTGAGATGATTAGTCTGGTCATACGCGCGCGCCGCGCAAGAGCTGCGCAACGATGGCCAAATCCAGCCCGACGATATTGCTGTAGGAACCGGCGATGAAGGGAATATAGGCCGCCGCCATGCCCTGAATGGCATAACCGCCTGCTTTGCCCAGTCCCTCGCCGCTTGCGCCATAAGCTGCGATATCTTCGGCGGTCAGGCGACGAAACTTTACGATGCTTTCTGACAGCTTGGTGCGCGCTTTGCCATCCGGCGCTATCAGGCAGATGCCGCCGTAAACGCGGTGGCGGCGACTGGACAAAAGCTGCAGGCAGTTCGTGACCTCGGTGGCGCTCTCAGCCTTGGGCAGCACACACCGCCCACAGGCGACGACCGTATCCGCGCCCAACACATAATGGCCGGGATGCAGAGCGGAGACAGCTGCCGCCTTGGCCTGCGCCAGACGCTGCGCTAGTTTTGGTGGTAACTCGCGCGGCAATGGGGTTTCATCCAGCGCGGCGGGAACGATAGCTTGGGGGACAATGCCCAGCTGCGCCAGCAATTCGACCCGGCGCGGCGAAGCGGAAGCGAGGATGAGACCCGGCGTGGCAGACATTACTTACTTGTGGCGGAAAGTGATACGGCCTTTGCTCAGGTCATACGGCGTCATTTCGACATTCACCTTGTCGCCTACAAGCACGCGGATGCGGTTCTTGCGCATCTTGCCGGAAGTGTGCGCCAAGACTTCATGATCATTCTCAAGCTTAACGCGGAACATGGCATTGGGCAGCAGTTCGGTCACGACACCGGCGAACTCGATTAAATCTTCCTTGGGCATAGAACTCCTGACCTGCGGCCTAACGCGAAAATTGATGGCGGAAAATGGCGCTATTACCGCCAAAGGTCAAGCTGCAGCTTGGGTTTAACGGATTTTTCCCTCAGCCTATGGCGAAAATGCCTATTTTTTGGCTTTCTTGATGGGTTTAGCCTGGTTTTTTGCGGTTTTGGCTACCTTGTTCGCTATAGCGACCACAACAGCCCGCGCGCTGTGCAGCGCCCGCAGTCCCCAGTCCAAAGCGCAGTCCGGGTCATCCAGCGCCTCGCCTGGTAAAGTCCAGTAGCTGAGCTGCACCGGTTGGGCGCGTTTTGGGTTGTGATAGATGAAGGGTTCGGAACCGGCGTTGCGAAACAGCGCCTCGGTATCCGGGGCGACCTTCAGATAAATCCCACCGTCATGGATGAGCGCGAAGAATAGTCCATCGCAGTAAATTCCCGCGCCTCCGAAAAGCCGTTTGAAGGTTATCCGCCCAAGCGGCGTGAACAACTCCTGCGCCAGCGCGGCGGCAGCATCGCGCGCGGGGTTCGCTTTGCTCATCGGTGCGACCAGCCGCCGAGATGCAGCGCCGCCACCAGCGTGAACAAGCGGCGCGCCGTGCAGTGGTCAAGCTTCACCTTGTCTTGCAACAGGTCGCGCAACATTTGCGCCGCCTCATTATGCGTCCCGCGCCGTCCGGCATCGATGGCTTCAAGCTGCATCCGATTCGGCGAATGCACCGCTGCAAAGTAATTTTCGCAAATCATGAAATATTCCCGGATGAGTGGCCGCAACGGCTGCAGCGCCAGCTTGATGGTAGTGTGGCACTCGCCTTCGGCGCTACTTAAGTCGAGAATGAGCTTATGGTCTTCCAGCCCCAGCATCAGGTCATAGGGCGCGTCGCCCACGGGTGTGCAGAGGGCAAAGTCATGCTCCTGCTGCAAATCGGCAATCGCGGCGTTGATTTCTTGCTCAATCATCGGCTGGCGCCGCACGATATGCGTATTGCGCAGCGTCACGCGCCGCAGCTGCCGCGCCGTGCTCATGATTTGGCCAGACGGCGGCTCACGGAGGCGGCATGGGCGTGCAACCCTTCCGCCTCGGCCAGCGTGACGGCGGCGGGGCCAATCGCCGCCAGCGAGGCCTGCGTGCAGCCAATCAGCGTGGAGCGCTTCATGAAATCGGTGACGTTGAGGCCGCTGGCGAAGCGCGCGGTGCGCGCGGTGGGCAGCACATGGTTGGTGCCGGCCACATAATCACCGATGGCTTCCGGCGTATGCCGCCCCAGGAAGATGGAACCGGCATGACGCAGCCGCGGCAACAACGCCTCTGGGGCTGCGACACATAGCTCTGCATGTTCCGGCGCGAAGACGTTGCTGATGGCGGCGGCTTCAGCCAGATCGCGCACGGTGATAACAACACCCCAATCGCGCCAGCTACTTTCCGCAACATCACGGCGCGGCAATGTTTGCAACTGTGCGGTGACCGCCGCAATCACTTTATCGGCAAAGGCCTCGTCATCGGTCAATAAAATCGACTGTGCTGCGACATCATGCTCGGCCTGCGAGAGCAAATCGGCGGCGATATGGTCTGGGTCATTCGCGCTATCGGCAATCACCAGAATTTCCGACGGCCCAGCAATCATATCGATACCGACCGTGCCGAAAACCTGCCGCTTGGCTTCCGCCACAAAGGCATTGCCTGGGCCAGTGATTTTATCGACGGGCGGGATAAGCGCCGTGCCATAGGCAAGAGCGGCAATCGCCTGCGCGCCGCCGATGTGGTAAATTTCCGTCACGCCTGCCAAGCTTGCGGCGACCAGTAGCACGGGGTTGAGTTTGCCATCCGGCGCGGGCACCGCCATAGCAATGCGCGCCACGCCCGCAACACGCGCGGGCACGGCATTCATCAAGACTGAACTGGGGTAAGCCGCCAGCCCGCCCGGCACATAGATGCCGACGGCATCCAGCGGAGTCCAACGCGCGCCGAGGGTTACCCCTGTCGCATCGACATACTGAAAATCCGTTGGCAGACTCCGGCGATGAAAAGCTTCGATGCGTTCCGCTGCCAGCGTTAGCGCGGCCAGTAATTCCGGCGCGCAGGCGGTGCGCGCCGCAGCCATCTCCGCCGTCGTGACGCGCAGATTATCGGCATTCAGCGCAAAGCGGTCGAAACGCTGGGTATAGGCAAACAGCGCAGCATCGCCCTCGGCGCGCACTTTGGCGATAATCTCGGCCACGACGGCGCGCTTGTCATCGTCGCCTTCCCGCTTGGCCTTGACGAGTGCCTGCAAACGCGCGGCGAAATCTGGCTGAGTGCTATGCAGCTTTTCCATGCAGCACCCTTTCAAAATGCGCGACCCATGGTTGCAGCCGCGCGAAGGCCGTCTTATAGGCCACGCGATTGACGACAAGCCGTGACGACACTTCAGCTATCACTTCGCTTTCAATCAGATGATTGGCGCGCAGCGTCGCGCCGGTCGCCACCAAATCGACGATGTAATCCGTGAGCCCCAAGACCGGCGCGAGCTCCATCGCCCCCGCCAGATTGATACAGGAGGTTTGAATGCCCTGCGCGGCATAATAGGCCTGCGTGGTGCGCGGATATTTGCTGGCGACGCGCACGCGGCCTGTTTGGCGCGGGTCAGGTAGATTCGCCTGTTCCAAGCGGCAGACCGAGAGGCGGCAGCGTCCGATGCCGAGATCAAGCGGCGCATAAATCGCGCTATCGTCATTTTCCTGCAGCACATCGCTGCCGCAGACGCCGAAATCCGCCGCGCCGTAGCTGACAAACGCTGCGACATCAAAGGCGCGCACACGGATGAGCGCCAGCTCCGGCATGTTTGTGGCGAAGCGCAGCTGGCGGGCATTTTCATCATCAAAAGCCGGTTCCGGCGTGACCCCGACGGCCGCGAGCAGCGGCCGAAACTCAGAGGCGATGCGCCCTTTGGGCACGGCTAAAATTAGCGGTTTCATGCAACACCCTCACCAGTGGGCGGCAAGTGGCGCGGACATTGGTCGGTCGGCCAAGGCGCGCCAAAATCTTCCAGCCGCAAGCGCCAATCCTGCAACGTCAAACGCAGCTGCGCCCCGCCTGCAAAAACCAACTGCAACTGGTCATTCTCAAGCAGCACAGCGAGCAACTCATGCAGCGCCGCTTTATCAGCCTGGTCGAGCTGCTGCCGCTGCACGGCGGTGACGCCACTGACGATTACGGCACAATTCACCCGTTCAAAAACCGGTTTCGGCGCCTGGGCTTGCTCCCAACGGAAGCGGCTGGCGGCCATGATAAATTCTCGCTTCTCCGGCTGATAGGCGATGTCGCGCGTGGCCACGATCGCATCCTGCAAAATCGCGGAAACGACAGCGACGTCTTCGGCATCCTGCGCCTGGAGTTTGAGCCCTTCCCTCATGCCGCGCCCTATGCCGCCTCAGCGCGCAGGCGCACGATGGCGGCGCCACAAGCGGAGAGCTTATCTTCCAGCCGCTCATAGCCGCGATCGAGATGATATATCCGCTGCAGCAGCGTTTCGCCGGTTGCCGCCAGCCCCGCCAATACCAGTGAAACCGAAGCGCGCAAATCGGTCGCCATCACCGCCGCGCCGTGCAATTCGGTAACGCCGCGCACCATCGCCGCACCGCCATGCACGGTGATATCTGCGCCCATGCGCAACAACTCCGGCACGTGCATGAAGCGGTTTTCGAAAATCGTCTCGTCGATACGCGCCGCGCCTTCCGCCACGCACATCAGCGCCATGAACTGCGCCTGCAAATCGGTGGGGAAGCCGGGGAACGGCTCGGTCGTCACATCAACGCCGTGCAGCGTGCCGGTCTTGCGGCGGACACGCACGCCACCCTCTACTGCTTTAATCTCCGCACCGGTCTGCTCCAGCACGCGCACGACGCTCTGCAGGTGGTCGAGGCGTGCGCCATCCAGCACCAGGTCGCCATCGGTCATCAACGCCGCCATCAGGAAGGTGCCGGCTTCGATACGGTCGGGAATAACCTCATGCCGCGCACCACGCAGCGCGATCTGCCCCGTGACATGCAGCGTATCGGTGCCGATGCCCTCAATTTTCGCGCCCATCGCCACCAGGCAATGCGCCAGATCGGTAATCTCCGGTTCGCGCGCGACATTGATGAGTGTGCTGTCGCCCTGCGCGAGCGTCGCGGCCATCAGCACATTCTCGGTCGCGCCGACGGAAACGGTGGGGAAGACAATCTCCGCCCCACGCAAGCCGCGCGGCGCACGCGCCTGCACATAGCCATCGAGCAGTTCTATTTCAGCCCCCAGCGCTTCCATGCCCTTGAGGTGCAAATCGACAGGCCGCGTGCCAATGGCACAGCCGCCGGGCAGCGAAACCTTGGCCTCGCCGCAACGCGCCAGAATGGGGCCGAGCACCAGAATGCTGGCGCGCATCTTGCGGACGATATCGTAAGGCGCGGTGGTGTTAGTGATTTCCTTGGTGGTGAATTCCATCACCCGCCCGATATGCCCATCGCTATCGGTCGCGCCGTTGAGCGCAATCTTCACGCCATGCTGCCCGAGCAGATTGCCCATGGTGGCGATATCGGCGAGATGCGGCACATTGCTCAGCGTCAGCGTCTCCGCCGTTAGCAGCGCGGCAGGCATCAGCGTCAGCGCGGCATTTTTCGCGCCACCAATGCGGATATGGCCCTTGAGCCGGTTGCCGCCTCTGATTTGCATTTTGTCCATCAAAAAAATCCAGGGGGTAAATATGAGTAAGTTGGCGGCAAATATAGGGGATGTTTATGGAGATGATAAGGCAAAACTGCGCCTAAATCCGCCCTATTGTTCGCCTGCTTCGCGCTATTCCGGGCGGCAATCCAGCTTGACGGTCTGCTTGAATTCATAGAACCATGAAGCCCCTCCACCGCCATGCTCATTCAGCCATGGATATTGGTAGGATGATTTAAGCTGCACTGGGAACTTTTGTGAAATACAGCCATCTGCGCGAACCATAACTGCAACGGCACGTTGCGTATCGTCAGGGTGCAAGTGCGAAGATTTCCTCTCACTATGCGACCACCATATTAGATTATTGCCATATGAAGCTGATCTGTTTTTAAAATTAATAGTCGTAACGATTTCGCCTTTTTCATCAAGAAAATCAGCATTCGCGTTGCGTTCTGCAACCTTGCCGTGGCCATCGTCCAGTGCCAATTCTAAGACAGCTCTCTTTGTGGTGGGAACAAAAAGAAAAATTATCCATCCTAGAAATAGGAACCGGAACGGATATTTTCTCAACAACCAGAGCATGTTTAATGCTCACACAGAGAAAGATGTTCCTTCATACATTTCCTGCCAACCACCATTCTATCTATCAACCCAGCCACTTGCCCAAATGCTCACGGTAGCAC
>JAGOHT010000084.1 GCA_017996055.1 Alphaproteobacteria bacterium | reverse complement strand
GCCATGTGATGCTCGCCAATGGCGTCTCCCGCGTTGGCCGCGAGACCGTACCAAGCGAGGGCAAGCGCCCCCTCATCGGACAAGTCTGCCCATAGGCCGTTGTCCCTCATATCCACAATGGAGCAGTTGCTCGCCGTTGCGACATCATTCCAGTCACAGTTGGGATTGGAAACAGCGGCATTTGCGGGGCTTGCGATCATGCAGGCGGCCAAGAGGCAAGCAAGTCGGAGTCGGTTCACAGGCTGTTCCCCCTCACTGTGCGCAAGTGTTTGCTGCGTAAGGCTTGGCCAAGCGCCTCAAAACTTACCCCTTTTGCGACAAGCGGGATCAAGGGCAACGGCCAAGTGGAATCATCTCGGTTGGACGGTCAGCATGAACATCAAGGCAGAACATTCGTGTGGCCTCAAGACCCTCAGGATCCACATACCAGTAGAACTGCACATCTCCAAGGCGATCAGCGATTGCTGGCCCCGGTGCTTCGTAGTCAGATCCCCAGCCCCACGAGTATATTTTGCCCTCGGGATCGAGTGCGACGGAAAAGCAAATTACAGTCTCTTTCGGGCCCAACATTGCGTGATATGCGCGCAGCGCGCCTACTGAACTGGAAGTAAACCAGATACCACGCTCTGATGCAATTCTTCCAGACTCTGCCATTTACAAGAAGTTCTTCCCTCATTGATGTGGCGGTCCGAGTTGGGGGCGAACGTCGAGAATCTCCCGTATTCGCACGTAGTCTTGGTCACTCAAAGACCTTGTATATTCTTTAGATTCAACGACGAGTACGAGCGTCTTGGGAGAAATACTTACTGAGAAATTTTGCCCGCTTAGCTCAATTCCAGGAACGTAGCTCACGAATGATGGATTCCAGCCGTCCTCTTTTGATTCCATCCAGCCAAGTACGGCTTGATATTTTGGAGTTCCCGCTGTTATCACACTAGCTTCAATAACCCGACCTGTTTCGTAAATTTTCAGATCCCAAGATTGACGGCTCCTGAGCACCTCAGAGAGGTCTTGCCTACACGAGCACAGCAGCACTAGGCAAATTGTCGCAAGCAGCACAGTTTTTGATCTTGCCATTTAACCAACTACCTCCGTTGATTGCGCAAGAATTTATTGTGGCGTGGTCCACATCGGGAAGTTCAGTCGTCTATCCCATTTGTACTGTCATACGCGTCCGTCGACAGCTCCATTGCTTTGAAGTATTTTAGAAACTCAGCATCCTCTTCCAGGGTTGTTGCCAAATTGGCCGGTAGCATGAGTAGCAGCCAATAAGAGCATAGAATTTAGAAACCGGTGCTCTCGTTGTACGGTTCAATGAATCTATGCTCCGGCATTTTGCTACCGAATTGCTACCGAAATGCACAAAATGAACCGATTTTCAGGGAAACTAACTGAGACGACCGGAGACGAAAATGTCGTCTAACTTATTGGACTTGCTACCGAAATGAGGCGTCAAGAAACGTTGAGAAACAATGACTTAGCCCCTTAGGAAACCGATGCTCTATCCAGCTGAGCTACGGGCGCTCACCAATGAAAACATAGTGTTAGATGAATTTTAAGGGAAGTGAAATCCGCTTTGACACCTAAATCGGCACCCAAATTCATTTTTTGGGCAGCCTGGTAGTTTGTAACGCCAGTTGTTTCATTGCTGGCACAGTGGCCAAAATCGGCTTTTGCCTGCTGTCCGCGCGTGCAAAGCGCATGTGAATAGGTGATGTGCAAGCCTCACATTGAGATCAACTACGAAATGAGCACTGGAGCGGTTCCCTCAACATCTTGTGAAGCAGCCAACCCTTCAGCAATTTTCATTTAGTTCCTGCACTTTCGGTGTTGGCTATCGGGACACCTAAAATCACCACATGCCTTTCTGCGCAATCTGGTCGCTAAGCCCTTCGCACTCGTGGAAGATAATTGCTTTGAGGGAGCTGCAATTATGTTAGTTCTAGAGCGCAGCATAACTGCCCTGCTCCGTGGGCCATTTAGCCAGAACAAAGACAGAGACGATGAAAGTTCTCATCATTGAGGATGACGCCAAGATACGGGCGTATATCGAGAAAGGGTTGAAGGAGGCTGGCCACGCGACTGATCTCGCGACGGATGGCGAGGCTGGGCAGCATCTGGCCTCAACAGAAAAATATGATGTGCTCATTATTGATCGGATGCTGCCTAAGCTCGACGGTCTTTCAATCATCAAGACCCTGCGCGGCAGCGGTAATCTGAGTGGAGTTTTAATTTTAAGTTCGCTCGGCGATGTCGATGACAGGGTGATGGGTCTAAGGGCGGGCGGCGACGATTATCTGGTCAAACCTTTCGCCTTTATCGAATTGCTCGCCCGTGTCGAAGCGCTCGGCAAACGCACTACGAGTTCGCAGTCGGCACAAACGACACTGCTAAAGGCTGCCGATCTTGAGATGGATCTTTTGAGCCGCAAAGTCAGGCGCGGCGGTCGCGCGATCGATTTGCAGGCCCGCGAATTCCAGCTGTTGGAATATCTGCTCAAATTCAAGGGGCAGTTGGTTACGCGCACCATGTTGCTTGAAGGTGTTTGGGACTATCATTTTGATCCGCAGACGAGCGTAATCGACGTCCATATCAGCCGCTTGCGCAAGAAATTGGGCGATGCCGACAATACCTTAATCAAAACGGTGCGTGGTGCGGGATACATCATCGAAGACAGTTTCTAGACGCTATCTTGAGAGCTCAAGCTTCAAGATGGCTTTGCTATTCACCGTTTTGCTGACGGTGTCGGCGAGTATTCTGGGCTATTTTCTCATCGATTTCGGCCGCCGCGATTTTCTGCGCGAGACTGAGGCGGCGATTGATATCGAAAGCAACATGCTCACCAGCCTGGAGCACAGCAAGAGCGGCAGCCTGCTCCCCTATATTCAGCAACGCGCGAACGATGATCTCGTCGTGCGCTTTCGGTATGAAGATGAAAGGGGCAAGCTGATCGGCGGCACGATCGACCCGATGCCGCACAGCGTGCACAAATTCGCAGAAGGCGTGCTGCGCTTCGATCTCGACACGGCGCAAGGCCAGCAGTTTTTTGCCGCCAAGGTGCGCACTTTTGCCGATGGTTCGCGCCTGGTCATCGCGCGTAATGTGAGCGGGCTGATTGCCAGCTATGAGCGGCTTGAACATTTAAGCTGGCTGGTGATGGCGTTGATGCTTGCCGTTGTGCTGGTCAGCTTTGGCATTAGCCATTTCGTGGTCAGTCGTATCAACCTTATCGCCAATTTGGCGCAAAATATCGTTGAAACCGGCGACCTGTCGCAACGCATCTCAATCGACAGCGCTTGGGACGATCTCAGCAAGCTTTCTGTCGTGTTGAATGGCTTTCTTGAAAAGATCGAAGATCTGATGCGTGGCATCCGCGAAGTGAGCAACAATATCGCGCACGATCTTCGCACGCCCTTAACCGGCCTGCGCAGTGATATCGAGGCCTTAAAGGGACAGCCGATTGAAGAGCAGCATATTGATGCGCTGCTGTTCGAAGCCGATCATATCCTTGCGGTCTTCCAGGCGCTGTTGCGCATCACCAATATTGAAAAAGGCCAACGCAGCCAGTTTATGGGGCAGGTCGAACTCAGCCAGGTTCTGCAGGATGTGGCGGAATTGTATGAGCCCGTGGCGGAAGAAAAGCATATACGGCTAGCGCTAAGCGCCGTGGGAAATTTTGGCATCAAAGGCGATCGTGATCTGCTGTTTCAGCTTTTTGCCAATCTCATTGATAATGCCATCAAATTTTCTCCCGATCTTTCCGTTATTCGGCTCGTCCTGGCGATGGATAAGGGGCAGATCGTCGCGCTTGTGGCGGATCAGGGGCCAGGAATACCAGATGATGAGCGCGGGAAGGTCTTCAGGCATTTTTATCGTGGCGATGCAAGCCGCAGCACAGCGGGGAATGGGCTAGGGCTAAGCCTCGTTAAAGCGGTCGCGGAACAACATCAGGCCAAGATAACGCTGGAGGATGGTCAGCCCGGCTTATGTGTCAAAATCGCGTTTCAACCTTACGAATAGTTTAGAATTGGGTAAGCTTCCGTCAAACGCCTATCCATTAGAGGGTTTAGAACTACGAGAAGAGCTATGCGCAGTTGCTGAGACTTTTTTGCTGAGAAAGCGTATGAGTCTGCAACAGCGCATTCGTTCATGGTTCTCGTTGCTCTTTCCTCGACCTTGAACAGTCATTGCGAAAAATTCCAGACAGGCGCGATTGATGAATACTAGGCAGCGGCAGAAAATTGCGATTATCGGCACGGGCATTTCTGGCCTCGGCGCCGCCTCTTTGCTGCACGCGCAGCATGAAATCACGCTCTATGAGAAGAATGACTATATCGGTGGTCATAGCCGCACCGTAGAGGTGATGACCAAGGATGGTATCGTGCCCGTCGATACGGGTTTTATTGTTTTCAACAAACGCAATTATCCGTTACTTACCCGTCTGTTTCAACATTGCGACGTGCCTTTCGTCGCCAGCGACATGTCCTTCGGCGCGAGCATTGCGGATGGCTGGCTCGAATATAGCACGCAGTCGCCGGGGCAGATTTTTGCGCAGCCGCAGAATTTTTTAAGACCCGCGTTCTGGCGGATGTTGGCCGATATTTTCAAGTTTAACCGCAAAGCAGCGTCTTACCTCAACAAACCGCCATCCTTCACTTTGGGCGACTGCCTCAATGAATTGGGGCTTGGCGCATGGTTTCAGAACTATTTCCTGCTCGCGATGGGCGCCGCGATCTGGAGCACCCCTGTCGCTGAGATGCTGAAATTTCCTGCCTGCAGCTTTATTCGGTTCTTCGACAATCATGGTCTTTTGACCGTTCATGACCAGCCGCAATGGTACACGGTCAAGGGCGGCAGCCGTGAATATGTCACACGCGTCACACGCGCTTTTAAAGACAGGATATGGCTGAATTGCGGTGCGGTTGCCGTTCGCCGCGTCGCTGAGGGTGTTATCATTAATGACAGCCGCGGCGGCACCATGACCTATGATCAGGTCGTCTTTGCCTGTCATGCCGATCAGGCGCTGGCACTGATTGAAAACCCAACCCCGGCGGAGAAACTCATTCTTTCGGCTTTCCAGTATCAACCGAATCGGGCGGTTTTGCACAGTGACACGAGCTTCATGCCACAACGCAAAAAGGCCTGGGCGAGCTGGGTCTATCACTGCCAAGGCAAGGCCGATGCGGGCCAGAGCGTGTCGCTGAGTTATTGGATGAATAATCTCCAGCCCTTGGCAACCGATCAGCCCTTAATCGTAACGCTAAATCCGGGGCGCGAGCCAGACCGACGCCTTGTCCATAATGATTATGTTTTTGAGCATCCGGTGTTCAATGCGGCGGCTGTTTCCAACCAGTCCGCGATTGAGGCAATCCAGGGGTGTGACCGGTTGTGGTTCTGCGGCGCTTACCAGCGCTATGGCTTTCACGAAGACGGGCTGGGCAGCGCGGTTAAAATGGTTGAGCGCATGGGCATCTACCCGCAATGGTAGAGACGCCCCAACTCCTCATGGCACGGGTGATGCACAAGCGTCTGTTGCCAAAGATTCATGCCTTTGCTTATCAGGTCTATTATCTCATGCTACCCTTGCCGGCAGCGCCGGTGAAGGGATGGTTGGCCAGCTTTCATGCCAGGGATTTGGGGCAGCGTGATGGCAGCGATCCGCTCCCCTGGCTGCGCAATATCCTGGAACCTTATGGCCTGAATACGGTTTGCACGAATATCCTGCTCGTTACCATGCCGCGGGTGCTGGGCTATGTTTTCAACCCGGTAAGTTTTTATCTCTGTCGCGACTCAAGGGAGGATTTGCGCGCTGTTGTATGCGAGGTGCACAATACGTTTGGTGAGCAGCACACCTATCTTTGCGCCAATCCTGACCACAGCCCAATCACCAGCCAGCAATGGCTGGAGGCCGATAAAGTCTTCCATGTCTCCCCATTTCTTGAGCGCACCGGCAAATACCGCTTTCGCTTTGCGCTGCATGAGCAGCGGATTGGCATCTGGATTGATTTTTATGATGCGCAACAAAACAAGCAGCTCATTACCGCGCTGCTTGGCGATTTTTCGCCACTTACCGAGCAAAGCCTGCGCCGAGCATTCTGGCGCCATCCGCTGGTTACGCTGAAGGCGATTACGCTCATTCATTGGCAGGCTGTACGACTGGTGCTGAAAGGCATCCGTTACATAGCGCTGCCCAAGCAACTGGAGCCAAAGATCACCGCGACCCAGGCGTTAAAGAAAGCGCCCAACCTTAACAAAATGTAAGGTGTGGGCAAGTGCTGCGACGGGTAGATGGATACATAAAGAGATGCATTGAGGTCAACATGTTCAACCGCCACATTACACACCGTTTTCTTGCCGCGCTTGATCGCATCGACCATGGCGCGCTGATTGTGACAACGCCCGACGGGAAGAGACGCTCTTTTGCCGGAAAACTGCCCGGAGCAAACGCCACGCTTTATCTTCATGATTGGCGCATGGTCGGCAATATGCTGCAACATGGCGATATTGGCCTCGCGGAGTCCTATCGCGATGGCTGGTGGGATTCCGATGATCCGGCACAGTTATTTCAATTTGGGTTGCAGAACCAGTCAACGCTGGAACATTGCGTTTATGGCGGCAGCTTCGGCCGGGCTGTTGCTCGGATCGGCTACCTTTTCACCCGCAATACTTTAAAGGGCAGCAAAAGAAACATTCATGCCCATTACGATCTCGGCAATGCGTTTTATGCGCTCTGGCTTGACCCGACGATGACCTACTCATCGGCAATTTTTACAAACGCGGCGGAAGACCTCGTTACGGCGCAGCAGCGTAAATATGACCGCATCGTCCAACGCCTGCACACGACGGGCAGCCTGCTTGAAGTAGGCTGCGGCTGGGGCGGATTTGCAGAGCGCGCGCTGGAAAAGGGTGATTATGCAATCAAGGGGCTAACAATTTCGCAAGAACAGCATGGCTATGCCAGCAAGCGCCTCGGGCAAAACGCCAAAATCGCCTTGGAAGATTATCGGCACCAGACAGGAACCTATGATCAGATCGTCTCCATCGAAATGTTCGAGGCGGTCGGTGAGTCTTTCTGGCCGGTTTATTTCACAAAGCTTAAGACGCTGCTGGCCAGCAAAGGGCGCGCCGTCGTGCAAAGCATTACGATTGCTGACGATGCTTTTGAAAATTATCGCACCAGCGGCGATGCCATCCGTACGTTCATTTTTCCGGGCGGGATGCTGCCTTCACAGGCGCGTTTCCGCGCGGAATGTGCGCGCGCGGGTTTGTGGGTGACGGACGCATTTTCCTTTGGTCAAGATTATAGCCTGACGCTGATGCATTGGCTGAATAATTTCGACGCCAAAGTCAAAGACATCCGAGCCATGGGCTTTGACGACAAATTCATTCGCATGTGGCGGTTCTATCTGACTTCCTGCATCGCCACTTTTCGGCATGGCCGGACTGACGTGATTCAATGGGAGCTGCAACATGCGCGCTAAACTTTTGTTCCTGGCGGTGCTGTTGTTGGGCGCGCCGAATGCATTCGCCGGGGGGACGATTTTTTCAACAGTCCCGGATGCGGCGGTGGTTGGGCGCGGCAAGCTTTCATATGCATTTTGGGATATTTATGAGGCGACCCTGTTCGCGCCACAGGGGCGGTGGGATCCCGCCCGACCCTACGCCCTGTCCATCGCCTATTACCGTGCGATTGACGGAAAAGATATTGCCGACCGGTCCGTGCAGGAAATGCGAAAGCAAGGTTTTCAAGATGAGGTTAAGCTCGCCGCCTGGCACACGCAAATGAAAGAGATATTTCCCAATGTGCGAGACGGTTCCGTCTTATCGGCGGTTTTTACACCGGGGCAACAGACGCTTTTTTATCACGGCGAGGCGGTCATCGGGGCGATAAAAGGCGATGAATTCGGGCAGTTGTTCTTTGGCATCTGGCTGGGTGAGAAGACATCTGAGCCTGATTTGCGCAGCGCGCTCCTAGGTCAGTCATGACCAGTCCGGCGATCACGACCAGAGAACTGCTGCTCTATGGCGTGATAGCCCTGCCGGTCGCTTTTGCCGGTTTTCCGCTCTATGTGCTCGCCCCTGATTTTTACGCAACGCATTATGGCATGTCCCTCAGCTTGCTTGGAAGTTTGTTGCTCTTCATCCGCCTCTTCGATGCGGTGCAAGATCCGTTGATTGGTTGGCTTGCCGATCAATGGCGTGACCGATATCTCCCTATCGTTTTTAGTGCGGGAGTCGTTTTATGCGGCGCCGTTTTCGCGTTGTTCAACCTGATGTACCTCACGCCCGCCATCTGGTTTAGTTTAAGCATGATCCTCGCGGTCGGGGCCTATAGTGTCCTCACGATTCTTATCGGAACCTATGCGACTCTATGGACCGACAATAAGGATGATCAAACTCGCATTGCAGCAACCCGCGAGGGGTTTGGCTTGGTTGGTCTCGTGATCGCCGTCTCCTTGCCTTCCCTCCTCTTGTCCACCATGAAGATGGAACTGGTGTTTCTGTGGTATGCAGGCATTCTGGCTTTTCTAATAGGGCTGGGGGTAATCTGCTTCGCGCGGCTGCCATTGCCGGCTCGGCAACGCGATCAGGGCCAAAAAGCAACTATCATTGCTGCTCTGCGCCTGCTGCCATCAAGCAGTAGGCGCTTCTTTCTGATTTATGGGCTGAGTATGCTGGCCTCCAGTATCCCAGCCGTGCTCGTCATTTTCTTCGTTCGTGATCTGCTGCAGGCCGAAGCGTTGACCGGTCTGTTTCTGCTGCTCTATTTTCTTTGCGGCGCGATCAGTATGCCGTTCTGGAAAAGCTTCAGCATGAATTTTGATAAGTACCGCGCCTGGGCCTGCTCCAACCTGCTCGCAGTTATGGGGTTTATCGGTGCCTATTTTCTCGGCGCGGGTGATGTCTTAGCTTTTGGCGCGGTCTGTGTCGTCTCTGGCTTTGCGCTCGGAGCCGATTTGACTCTACCGCCATCAATCCTTGCTGATGATATCCATGCCGCGCACAATCAGCGCTTTTCGGGGACACATTATGCCCTCCTTGCCTTTTGCTCAAAGGCAAGTCTCGCAGTTGCTTCCGCGATAACATTCCCCGTTCTGGG